>NZ_JBMQQZ010000020.1:0-97148 GCF_057362025.1 Bordetella sp.
CATGAGCATGCTGATGGTCGCCATGGTCGTGCCCATGGCGATCGCGATATGCTTGTTGCGCGAGCGCGTAGTCTTCCTGGAAGGTTGCGTCGTGCCCGTGCTTGTGGCCGCCGCCATAGGCGCCGGCTTCCGGTTCGAACGGCGCTTCGATGGCGACCACCGTCAGCCCCAGGCGCAGCAGCAGGTCGCGCAACACGGGGTCGTGTTCCAGCTGCAGGTAATCCTTTCCGACCTCCACCGGCGTGTGGCGATTGCCCAGATGATAGGCGGCGCGCAGCAGGATATGCGGGTCGACGCAGGTCGCGCGCAGTACGGGCTGCGGGGCGGCGACGATGCGGACCAGTCCGCCGTCTTCGGCCACCAGCGCGTCGCCATCGCGAAGAACGGTACCGCGCGGCAGGAAAAGCGCAACTTCTTCGCCGGTGTCCAGCGTGGCGGCCAGGCGGCTGCGGCTGCGCGACTCGAAGGGCAGGGTCAGCGTGGGGGCGCGCCGCAGCAGCGCTTTGGCGACAGCCTGGCCGCGGCCGACCACTTTCTCTATACGTCTCATGCGAATCTGAACGGTGATGCGCCGCCCCTTAGAACAGGAAGTAGCGTTGCGCCATGGGAAGCACCCGGGCGGGTTCGCAGATCAGCTCCTGCCCGTCGGCGAGGACGCGATAGGTTTCGGGATCGACATCGATGTGCGGTTGCCAGTCGTTGTGCACCATGTGCGACTTGCGCACGCCGCGGATGCCGTGGACCGGCACCACGCGCTTGGACAATCCGTACTTCGCCGCGATTCCGGCCTGATAGGCGGATTGGGAGACGAAGGTCAGGCTGCCCCGTGCGAGCGCACCCGCGCGCGTGCCGAACATATCCCGGTAGTGTACCGGCTGCGGTGTGGGGATGGAGGCGTTGGGATCGCCCATCAAGGCCGTGGTGATGATCCCGCCCTTGAGCACCATGTCCGGCTTGACGCCGAAGAAGGCTGGGTCCCACACCACCAGATCGGCCCACTTGCCCGGTTCGATGGAGCCGATTTCATGCGCCATGCCGTGGGTGATCGCCGGATTGATGGTGTATTTGGCGATATAGCGTTTGGCCCGCATGTTGTCGGCACGTCCATCGCCGGGCAGGGCGCCGCGCTGCAGCTTCATCTTGTGCGCCGTCTGCCAAGCCCGCATGATGACCTCGCCGATGCGGCCCATGGCCTGGGAATCGCTTGAAATCATCGAGATGGCACCCAGGTCCTGCAGGATATCCTCGGCGGCGATGGTTTCGCGGCGGATGCGCGATTCCGCGAAGGCGACGTCCTCGGCGATGGCGGCGTCCAGGTGATGGCACACCATCAACATGTCCAGGTGTTCGTCGACCGTGTTGACGGTGTACGGGCGCGTGGGATTGGTGGACGAAGGCAGCACGTTGGGCAGTCCGGCCACCTTCAGGATGTCCGGCGCATGGCCGCCGCCGGCCCCTTCCGTATGGTAGGTGTGGATGGTGCGGTCCTTGAAGGCCGCGACCGTACTTTCCAGGAAGCCGCTTTCGTTCAAGGTGTCGGTATGGATGGCCACCTGCGTATCGGTGCGCTCGGCCACTTCCAGGCAGCAATCGATGGCGGCCGGCGTGCTGCCCCAGTCCTCGTGCAGCTTCAAACCCACGGCCCCGGCGTCTATCTGTTCCATCAGCGGCGCGGGCTGGCTGGCGTTGCCCTTGCCGAGCAGCCCGATGTTGATGGGCCAGCCGTCCGCGGCGGCCAGCATGGTTTCGATATGCCATGCGCCCGGCGTGCAGGTGGTGGCCGAGGTGCCGGCGGCCGGGCCGGTGCCGCCGCCCACCAGCGTCGTCAGGCCCGCGGATAGCGCCTCGTCGATCAATTGCGGGCAAATGAAGTGGATATGCGAGTCGATGCCGCCCGCCGTGACGATCTTTCCTTCGCCGGCGATGACCTCGGTGCCGGCGCCGATGACGATAGTCACTCCCGGCTGGATATCGGGATTGCCGGCCTTGCCGATGGCCTGGATGCGGCCGTTCTTCAAGGCGATATCGGCCTTGACGATGCCCCAATGGTCCAGAATGACGGCGTTGGTGATGACGGTATCGGCCACTTCGGCGCCGACACGCTGGGACTGCCCCATGCCGTCGCGAATGACCTTGCCGCCGCCGAATTTCACTTCCTCGCCATAGACGGTGTAGTCGCGTTCGATCTCGATGAGAAGCTCGGTATCCGCCAGCCGGATGCGATCGCCGGTGGTGGGGCCGAACATTTCCGCGTAGGCGCGGCGGCCGATTTTCAGACTCATGCGAATGCTCCCGTGGCGTTGCCCGCCGGGGTGATGTTGATCATGTCGATTTCCGCCGCGGCCCTCACAGCTTGCCCATCACGCGGCCCGCAAAGCCATAGACCGTGCGGTCGCCCGCCAGGGCAACCAGTTCTACGGTGCGGGTTTGTCCCGGTTCGAAACGGACGGCGGTGCCGGCCGTGATGTTCAGGCGATAGCCGCGCGCTGTCTCGCGTTCGAAAAGCAGCGCGTCGTTGACTTCGTAGAAGTGGAAATGCGAGCCGACCTGGATGGGCCGGTCGCCGGAGTTGGCCACCGTGACGGTGATCGTGGCGCGCCCGGCGTTGAGTTCGATCTCGCCGTCGTCCACCAGCAGTTCGCCGGGAATCATTGTGGTTTCCTTGTTCAGGCGGCCAGCAGCACGACGCCGTACAGGGCCACGCCCAGGCCGGCGATGCGAGGCAGCCAGGCATGCGCCCGGCGCATCGCCACACCCGCGGCGATGCCCGCGCAATGCAGTCCGATCGTGGCCGCCATGAAGCCGGCGATATAGGCTGCCGCGCTGGCGGTTTCGGGCAGTTCGTAGCCATGCGCATGGCCGTGGAAGAAAGCGAACAGGGCAGCGATGGCGGCGCCCGCCCACTCCGGCAGGCGGGCGCGCGCCGCTACCAGCAGGCCCAGCACCAGCAGAGAGGCGGCGATCATCGGCTCCACCGCCGGCATGGGTACGCGCGCCAGGCCGAACAGCGCGCCCAGCAGCAGGACCGCGGCGAAGGACAGCGGCGCCACCCAGACGCGGCGCGCCGTCAGCGCGCTCCATAAGCCGACCGCGATCATGGCGCAAAGGTGGTCCGCGCCCGTCAGGGGATGCAGCAAGCCGGCCATGGCGCTCGACGCCATGCCCGCGGCCTCGGCAATGTGTTCCTGCAAGGGATGCGCGGCGGCGGCGCCGCAAAACAGCAGGGTGGCGCTGGCGACGAGTGCCGCGATACGTGGGCGGTTCATTTTCTGGTCTCCATCGGCAAGGGAGTGTTTATCGGACAGCAGGGCGAAGGTCATGCAGCAGGGACATCAGGCAATGGGGTGGTGAACGGTGACCAGCTTGGTGCCGTCGGGAAAAGTCGCTTCGATCTGCACGTCCGGAATCATCTCCGGGACACCTTCCATGACGTCTTCGCGTGTCAGCAGCGTGGTGCCGTAGTCCATCAGGTCGGCGACGGTACGTCCATCGCGCGCACCTTCCATCAGCGCGGCGCTGATGTAGGCGACGGCTTCCGGGTAATTCAGTTTCAGGCCGCGTGCCTTGCGCCGTTCGGCCAGCAGCGCGGCGGTGAATATCAGGAGCTTGTCTTTTTCACGGGGGGTCAGCTTCATTGAAGGATCCAGGGAATGTCAGGTCGCCCAGAGGCGGAGAGGACGGCCGGGGACGCCATGCACCAGCGGGCGCAGCCGCAGCCAAAGGGCGGCGAACAAATGGCGCAGCAGTTCGATATGGGCGCCCGCGGCGCGAACGAGCAGGATGCCGGGCGTGGGACTCGTGACGCCGGCGCGCAAATCTGCCTGGAAGGGAAGGTCGGGGGCCAGGGCCTCCGCCAGCGCCGGCGTGCAGGACGCGCCGGCGGCCCACAGCGTTCCGTAGGCGGGCAATCCGGCCAGTCCTTGCGGCGCCTGCCTGAGCGCGGAATCCGCTCGCATGCGTTGCCGCTCCGTCCACAGCAGGCGGCCTGCGCCGTCCATCAGGCGAAAATCCGTCCGCAACTGGCCGGCGGACCAGGTTTCGCCGGCGGCCTGGCGCCCCAGCAGCGCGGCATCCCAACCCAGGGCCGTCGCACCCGCGGCCAGGCGGATGTCGATGTGCTGGTGGGCGTGGCTGTGGTCGAAATAGATGTTTTCCAGGGGCAGCCAATCGAGGCGCGCGTCCTTGCCGACGCGGATGTCCAGCGCCTGGCGGGACGGATGCAGCGGATTGGCCTTGTACCATTTGGTAGCCCCCGGCGTGGTGAAGACCGCGTGCGCGTCCGCCTCCAGTTCGATGTCCAGGTGCAATGTGTCGCCGCTGGCCAGGCCGCCCGGCGGATGCAGCAGTGTCAGGTGGCAGATGCCATCGCCGCCCTCCGGGTACAGGGGCTTTTGCACGGTAAGCGGGCCGACGTGTTGCCGCCGCGCGAGCACTGTGCGTCCCTGCCGATGCACCAGGCCCAGCCGCAGGCTCGCCAGCCATCCCCCGGTGTGGGGAATGTCCAGGATGGGGGCGAGCGCGTCCATGGGAGGTCGATATCCAGAGCGAGACGGAACGGTGGGCAGGCTGACGGTTGGGCGCCGCCTGGGGCGGGCGACCGTCGTGGTTGCGCAACATGACGCAAAATGTGTGCCATATTGCGCGGCTTATAGGGTGTGCCGTGGGGCACCGTGGGGACCCGTGTTGCCCCGGCGGGGGCGATGGCCATTGCCTTGTTCGGGGGGCAGAGAAGGGAGCCTCGGCGCCGCCCCGGTGCGCCAGCCGCTGCCAAACCGACGCATCTGCCAACATTTGCACCATAAAGGTGCGTCAAGATGCACCAAATCGCGCTTTCATGCACCGGTTCGGCGCGATGGGGCGGTGCGTGGTGCGTGTCAGGCGGGCAGGGAGGGCGCGTATTGCTCAGGCGACAGATACCGCATATGGAAATCGATAATGCGGCTGACGACGACCTTGGGATCGTCCTCCACGATGAACAGCTCCAGATCGTGCGCGCCTATCATGCCGTTGCTCAATACGGTCTTGGCCAGCCAGTCGACCGCGCCGTGCCAGTAATCCTTGCCCATGAGCACGATCGGTGCCGGCGGCACCTTCCCGGTCTGGACCAGCGTCAGCGCTTCGAATAGCTCATCCAGTGTGCCGAAGCCGCCGGGCAACGCCACGTAGGCGAAGCTGTGCATGAAGAACGTGGCCTTGCGGGCATAGAAGTATTCGAACATCAGGCTGATGGTCTGGTACTCGTTATTGTTGGCCTCGTGCGGAAGCACGATGTTCAGCCCGACGCTGGTTCCGCCGGTTTCGAATGCGCCTTTGTTGGCGGCCTCCATAATGCCTGGCCCGCCGCCCGCGATGATGGCGAAGCCGGCTTGCGCCAACGCGGCCGACAAGGCCTCGGCCTGCGCGTAATACGGCGATTCCCGGCTGACGCGCGCGCTGCCGAAAATGCTGACGGCCGGACCCAGCTCGCGCAGCTTCTCAGCCGCGGTCAGTATCTCTGACATAATCACCGGTATTTGCTTGCCGGCGGGAGTCTCCCTGCCATCTTCCTTCTTGATCATGAATAAAACCCTGTTGCTGGTTGACGGTTCTAGCTATCTGTACCGCGCCTATCATGCCATGCCTGATTTGCGGAACGCGCAGGGCGAACCGACGGGGGCGTTGTACGGCGTCGTCAATATGCTTCGCAAGCTGAAGCAGGACTATGACGCGCAGTATGCAGCGTGCATTTTCGATGCCCGGGGCAAGACGTTCCGTGACGACCTGTATCCCGAATACAAGTCGCATCGGCCGCCCATGCCGGAAGACCTCGCTGCGCAGATCGAGCCGATACACGAGGTGGTGCGGGCACTGGGCTGGCCCGTTTTCGCCATCGAGGGGGTGGAAGCCGATGACGTCATAGGCACGCTCGCGCGGATCGCGACCGAGCACGGCATCAAGACCATCGTCTCCACAGGCGACAAGGACCTGGCCCAATTGGTGGATGACCACGTCACGCTGGTCAATACGATGACGGGAGAAACACTGGATCCCGCCGGCGTCGTCAAGAAATTCGGCGTGCCCCCGGAACGCATCGTGGACTACCTGATGTTGATTGGCGATGCGGTGGACAACGTGCCCGGCGTCGATAAGGTCGGCCCCAAGACTGCCGTCAAATGGCTGACGGAGTTCGGTTCCATCGACAAGCTGATGGAAGCGGCGGAAAACATCAAGGGCGTGGCCGGTGCCAACCTGCGGTCGGCCGCGGCGCATTTTCCCTTGACCCGCGAGCTGCTGTCCGTGCGGCGCGATTGCGACCTGAGCCCGACCATGGCCGGACCGGAAGCCCTGGTGCCGCTGGAAGAAGACAAGGAAGCCCTGCTGGCGCTGTACGAACGCTACGGGTTCCGTACCTGGCTGCGCGAGGCCAGCGGCGAAACCGAACGCGTGCCGACGGGCGACGCCCGCGCCGCGCCCGAACGTCCGGAGGCGCCGGAGCAGGTCGATTACCAGATCATCACCGATTGGGCCGCTTTCGACGCGTGGCTGGAAAAGCTGCGGGCCGCGCCGCTGGTGGCCTTCGATACGGAAACCACCTCGCTGGACGAAATGCAGGCGCGCCTGGTCGGCCTGTCGTTCTCCATCGAGCCCGGTGTCGCATGCTACATCCCGGTGGCGCACCGCGGCCCGGAAGCCGGCGAGCAACTGCCCAAGGAAGAAGTGCTGCAACGGCTGCGCGCATGGCTGGAAGACCCGGCCGCGGCCAAGCTGCTGCACAACGCGAAATACGACGCGCACGTGCTGCGCAACGAAGGCATACGGCTGGCGGGCATCGCGGAAGACACGATGCTGCAGGCCTATGTCCTGGAATCGCATCGCAGCGTCAGCCTGGCCGACCTCGCGCAGCGCTGGCTGGGCCGCAGCGGCATTACCTACGAGCAACTGTGCGGCAAGGGTGCCAACCAGATTTGCTTCGACGAAGTGCCGGTGGAGCGGGCCGGCCACTACGCGGCCGAGGACGCCGACTTCACCATCCGCATGCATCGCCTGCTGCGGCCGCGTGTCAACGCAGACCCCGGCCTGGAACGCATCTACAAGCTGGAACTGCAGGTCTCGGAGGTCCTTACCGATATCGAGCGGACCGGGGTGCGTGTCGATGCCGAGGCGCTGATGCGGCAAAGCAGCGCGCTGGGACAAGAGATGCTGGCCCTGGAGCAGCGTGCCTATGAACTCGCGGGGCAGCCCTTCAACCTGAATTCACCCAAGCAGCTGGGCGAAATCCTGTTCGGCCGCATGCAGTTGCCGGTGGTGCGCAAAACGGCCAGCGGGGCGCCGTCCACCGACGAGGAAGTCCTGAGCAAACTGGCCCAGGATTATCCGCTGCCGCAGGTCTTGCTGGAATACCGCGGCCTGTCCAAGCTGAAGTCAACGTATACGGACAAGCTTCCGCGCATGATCAACCCGGCGACGGGGCGGGTGCATACCCACTACGCGCAGGCCGCCGTCATCACGGGCCGGCTGGCGTCATCGGATCCCAATCTGCAGAACATCCCGGTACGTACACCGGCCGGCCGCCGGGTGCGCGAGGCCTTCATCGCCGAGCGCGGTGTGCTGATGTCGGCCGACTATTCGCAGATCGAGCTGCGCATCATGGCGCACGTTTCGGACGATGCCAACCTGCAGCAGGCGTTCGCCGCCGGAGAAGACATCCACCGCGCTACCGCGTCGGAGGTCTTCGGCGTGCCGCTGGACGCGGTCGCGGCCGAGCAGCGCCGTGCCGCCAAGGCGATCAACTTCGGCCTTATCTATGGCATGGGCGTATTCGGCCTGGCTTCCAACCTGGGCATCACGCGCGACGCGGCGCAGGCGTATATCGACCGCTATTTCGCGCGTTATCCGGGCGTGGCGCAGTACATGGAATCGACGCGCGTGCTGGCGCGGGAGCAGGGGTACGTGGAAACGGTATTCGGCCGGCGGCTGTGGCTGCCGGAAATCCGCGGCGGTTCCGGGCCGCGCCGGCAGGCGGCAGAGCGTGCCGCCATCAACGCCCCCATGCAGGGAACGGCGGCCGATCTGATCAAGATGGCCATGGTTGCCGTGCATCGGTGGATAGAGGCCGAGGGCATGCTGACCCGCATGATCATGCAGGTCCATGACGAACTGGTGCTGGAAGTACCGGACGCGGAAGTGGACCGGGTGCGCGCCGAACTGCCGGGCCTGATGTGCGATGTGGCGACCTTGCGCGTGCCGCTGGTGGCGGAGGTCGGCGTGGGCAGGAACTGGGAACAGGCGCACTAGGCCGCGCGGGCCTGAGTGTTTCCAGCACGCATTAAGGGAATGCGCGGCATAATCGCCCGGAAGGCGCCCGGGCGGCGCGCGCCGTGCGTTATGTCCGCTCCACGTGCCCAACCCCAAGAGTGAGGATACCGCCATGAGTTTTTCGCCCGCTGCAGGAACCGTCCAGAACACAGCCATTCACACCAGCCCGCAGGGCCTGACACACGGCCTGATCGATTTGCCCGTGAAGGACGGCACGATTCCCGCCTACTACGCTGCCCCGGAAGGCAAGTCTGACCTGCCCATCGTCTGCGTGGTGCAGGAAATCTTCGGCATACACGAGCATATCCAGGACGTGTGCCGGCGCGTGGCCAAGGAAGGCTACTTTGCCATCGCGGTCAATCTGTACGAGCGCCAGGGCGATGCTTCCACCTATACCGACATTCCCAAGCTCATCCAGGATATCGTCGCCAAGGTGCCGGACGAACAGGTCATGGCTGACCTGGATGCCAGCGTGGCGTGGGCCGCCCAGCATGGGGGTGACGGCGAACGCGTCGGTATCACCGGCTTTTGCTGGGGCGGACGCATTACGTGGATGTACACGGCCTACAACCCCAAGGTAAAGGCAGGCGTAGCCTGGTACGGCAAGCTGACGCAAGGCCATGGCCCGCTGATCAAGCGCAACGCCGTGGACGTGACCAACGAGCTGCACGGCCCCGTGCTGGGCCTGTACGGCGCCAAGGACACCAGTATCCCGCTGGAAGACGTCGAGACCATGAAAGCGCGTCTGGCCGAAGGCAACGAGCACGCGAAGGCGTCCAGGTTCGTGGTATATCCCGATTCCGGCCATGCCTTCCTGGCCGACTATCGTCCCAGCTACAACGAACAGGATGCCAAGGACGGCTGGCAGAAGATGCGCGATTGGTTCGCCCGCTACCTGAAGTAAGCGTCAGTTGGCCGATTCGCGCAGGCGGCTGGGCAGCAGTTCGCCCTCTTTGGCCAGCACCGGGTACGCCGCCGCCCCGACCAGGTAGGAATTCACGCCCTTCACATCGCGCAGGATGTCCAGGTACATCTGGCCGATCTCCGCTTCCTCGACCTGGCCGGATTTGATCTTCTGCAAGTGAGCTTCCGCGGCCTGGGCCTCCAGGGCGCGGAAGCTTTCCTTTTCGCCGGCCAGGGCCCGCGCCTGCCGCAGATCGGCGTTGACGAACAACGCCGCCGCGCGACGCTCGTTGGTCAGCAGGTGTCCCATCGATTCATCCAGCTGTTCGCGCTGTTCCGGCGCCAGCGCCCATCCCAGCTTGCGCAGGCGCGTCGCGTGGTTGAGCAGGCCACCGTGGACGATGTCGGCGGCGTGGCCGATATTGCTGGCGAAGGCCAGGATTTCCTCCATGCGCTGGACGTCTTCGCTGGTCATGCTTTCGCGATCCAGCGTGGCCAGGTATAGCGTGATCGCGGTTTCCAGCTTGTCCATCGCGGCGTCCAACTGCTTGGCCTGGGGCAGCCGATGCCGGTTGTCGCGCTTGAAGCCGGCGCGCGCCAGCGCCAGCAGGGTCTGCAGCATATCGGCCATGCGCAGGGCCTCGCGAGATGCATTGCCCAGTGCCACCGCGGGAATGTCGTGTGCCGATTCGTCCAGGTATTGGGGGCGCGCGGGATCGTCCGGATCGATCCGCTTGGGCAGCCAGCGCGTCAGCAAGGCGGCATAGGGCACCAGCAGCGGCAGGAAGGTCAGCGCGACGACGGCATTGAAAAGAGTATGGAAATTGGCGACCGCGCGGGCCGGGTCGTCCGACAAGGCTTTCATCCACGTGCCGACCCAGGGCAGCAGCAGCAGGCCCAGCACCACACCGACGACGCGGGTCAGCAGGTTGCCCAGCGGCAGCCGGCGGGCGGCGGGGTCGTCGCCCGTGACACCCTCGATCATCGGATTGATGGCCGTGCCCAGGTTGGCGCCCAGCACCATGGCGTAGGCCGCGTCCGGCGTGACCAGGCTGTGCGAGGCCATCGACATCAGCAGCACCACCACGGCCACACTGGAATGCGCCGCCCACGTCAGGGCGGCGGCCATCAGCATCGCGGCGACGGGCTGGGTGGCCAGCGCCTGCAGCACGATGCGCAGCAACGGCGCGGTCTGGAACGGCGCGAACAGGTCCACCAGGGAATGCAGCGAAATCAGCAGCAAACCCAGCCCGATGAAGACGCGCCCCAGGTCGCGTGTGCGGCCCGGCGGGTAGCGCCGGAACATCCACACGCCGAACAGGATCAGTATAGGAGCGAGCGCCGTCAGGTCGAAGGACAGGAGCTGGACGATCAGCGTTGTGCCCACATTGGCGCCCAGCATGGCGGACAGCGCGGGCACCAGGCTGACCACACCGCCGGCGGCGAAGCCGGTAATCATCAGTCCTGTGGCGGTACTGCTTTGCAGGGCGGCGGTGATGCCAAGCCCGGCGGCGAAGGCGCGCAACCGTGTGCCCAGCGCCCGGCCCAGTACCGCCCCGAGCGCGGCGCCGAATGCCCGCTGCACGCCCGTCTGCACCATGTGCACGCCCCACAGCAGCAGGGCGACATAGCCGGCAAAGTCCAGCAGCGTCAGGATTCCGGACATACGTTCGTATTCAGGGGTAGGGGTTGGAAGACCGCGGTGCTGCGCGGACCAGCGACAATGATCGCATGATTGTCCGCCTTGGGGACAGAGACGTTGAAAACGTTCTCATGCGATGTTGCGGTAGCCCCTTGCCGTCCCGCGATACCGCCGTGGCACCGCGGCTATCATAGCGGTGTGCCGGGACGCGGGGTTCCGGACGCCTGATCTGTGGAGCCATCGTGGCGGTTTCTGTCTTTGATCTGTTCAAGATCGGTATCGGTCCTTCCAGTTCCCACACGGTGGGGCCCATGCGCGCGGCATTGCTCTTCGCCCAGGGCCTGCAGCGTGACGGCCTGCTGGCTTCGGTAGCCGGTGTCCGGGCGGAGCTGTATGGCTCGCTGGGCGCCACCGGCAAGGGCCACGGAACGGACAAGGGCGTCATGCTGGGCTTGATGGGAGAAGCGCCGGATACCGTCGATCCCTCCGCCATCGGCGGCATGCTGCAGGCCGTCCGCGCCAGCCGCGAATTGCCCTTGCTGGGCCAGCATCGCGTGCCGTTCATCGAAAAGGAACATCTGCTTTTCTATCGCCGCGAAGCCATGGCGGAACATCCGAACGGCATGAAATTCCATGCCTTCGATGCGGCCGGCGCCTCCCTGCGCGAGGCACGCTACCTTTCCGTCGGCGGTGGCTTTGTCGTGACCGCCGGGGCGCCGAACAGCCAGGTCATCGCGGCGCACGACCAGTTGCCGTATCCCTTCCGCACCGGCCGCCAGCTCGTCGACATGGCCGCTTCATCCGGCCTGAGCGTCGCCCAGCTGATGATGCGCAATGAACTCGCGTGGAGCAGCGAAGACGAGGTCCGCGCCGGCCTGGACCGTATCTGGGATGTCATGCAGCGCTGCGTGGCGCGCGGTTGCGGCATCGACAATCCGGCGGCGGACGGCGAATTGCCGGGCCCGCTGCGCGTGCGCCGGCGCGCGCCCGAACTCTATCGCAGCCTGACCCAACGCGCCGAGCGCACGCTGTCGGATCCGCTGTCGGTCATGGACTGGGTCAACCTCTACGCCATTGCCGTCAACGAGGAAAACGCCGCCGGCGGCCGCGTGGTGACGGCGCCCACCAATGGCGCGGCCGGCATTATTCCGGCGGTACTGCATTACTACGATCGCTTCGTTCCCGGCGCTACGCGCGAAGGCGTGCACGATTTCCTGCTGACCGCCGCGGCGATCGGCTTGCTCTATAAATTCAATGCGTCGATTTCGGGTGCTGAAGTCGGTTGCCAGGGCGAAGTGGGCGTGGCCTGTTCGATGGCGGCGGGTGCCCTGGCCGCCGTGCTGGGTGGGCGCGTATCCCAGGTGGAAAACGCCGCCGAGATCGGCATGGAGCACAACCTGGGCCTGACCTGCGACCCGGTAGGCGGGTTGGTGCAGATACCCTGTATCGAACGCAATGCGATGGCGTCGATCAAGGCGGTGAACGCTGCGCGCATGGCCTTGCGCGGTGACGGCCATCACTATGTCTCGCTGGACTCCGTCATCAAGACCATGCGCGAAACCGGCGCCGAC
This sequence comes from Bordetella sp., assembly GCF_057362025.1. NCBI lineage: Bacteria > Pseudomonadati > Pseudomonadota > Betaproteobacteria > Burkholderiales > Alcaligenaceae > Bordetella > Bordetella sp. The sequence continues at coordinate 12,412 of NZ_JBMQQZ010000020.1, forward strand.
ATGAAGATCAAGTACAAGGAAACGGCGCGTGGCGGCCTGGCGGTAAACATCGTCGAATGCTAGGGCCCGTCGGCGTTGTACGCCGCCTGGCGTCAATACGGCGACCGGGCCCGGTCCGCATGCCGCGGATCTTTTTATAGCGGCACGCGCTGCAGGGCGGCGATGCGCGACTGGATGGGCGGGTGCGAGGCGAACAGGGCGCTGATGGCGCCGCCGCCCGTAATGCCGGACGCCTCGAAGGACTTCGGCAGCGCGCCCGGTTCCAGGCCACCCAGCCGCGCCAGGGCACGGATCATGGGGTCGCGCGAACTGAGCAACTGGGCCGAGCCGGCATCGGCACGGTATTCCCGCTGGCGCGAAAACCACGCGACGATGATCGTGGCGACCACGCCGAACAGGATTTCGCAGACGATAACCGTGATGTAGTAGCCGGCCCCCACGCCGCGTTCGTTGCGGAACACCGCCTTGTCGACGAAATAGCCGACGACGCGCGCCAGGAACACCACGAAGGTATTCACAACGCCCTGGATCAGGGTCAGCGTCACCATGTCGCCGTTGGCGATGTGGGCGATTTCGTGTCCGAGGACCGCCGTGACTTCTTCTTCCGTCATGCTTTCCAGCAGCCCCGTGCTGACGGCCACCAGCGAGTCGTTCTTGAACGCACCCGTGGCGAACGCATTGGGGGCGCCTTCGTAGATGGCGACTTCCGGATGGCCGATGCCGGCACGGTCGGCCAACTGGTGTACGGTATCCAGCAGCCAGGCCTCGCGCTGGTCGCGCGGCGCGTTCGGGGCAATGACGTGGGCGCCGGTGCTCCACTTGGCCATCGGCTTGCTGATCAGCAGCGAGATGATGGCGCCGGTGAATCCCACCACCAGCGAAAAGATCAGCAGGGCATTGATGTTCAGTCCGTTCGCCGTCAGAAAGCGGTCGACGCCCAGAATGCGCAGCGTGGCCGACAGCACGATCATGACGGCCAGGTTGGTGAGCACGAACAAAACGATACGTTTCATGGTTTTTATGGTCCCTTTGCGAGCGATGTAGCTTTGACGACCCCCGTGCGTCCAGGTTCCACGGCGCGCGAGCCGGGCCGCTGGCGGCGGACAATATGGCCGAAGCGGATGGGCGCGGGGCAGGGGCCACCGCGGAGTATAGTAGCGCTTCCCATCAACCCTACGGTCCCCGGTTCTTTTTCCATGCAGGCTCTCTGGATGTTGTTGGCGTCTCTTATGTTCGCCATCATGGGTTCCTGCGTGAAGCTGGCCACGGAACACAATTCGTCGTTGTCGCAGGTCGTGCTGTTTCGCGGCCTGCCCTCCGTGATCCTGCTGCTGATGTGGGCCCGTGCCGGACGCCAGTCCATCATCCCGACCAGCTGGAAGCTTCACTTCTGGCGCAATCTGTCCGGCGTCAGTTCGATGTGGCTGGGATTCTTCGCGTTGTCGCATCTGCCGCTGGCGACGGCCACCAGCTTGACCTACACCTCGCCCTTGTTCATCGCCGCCTGGATGCTGGGCTGGGGTGGTGCCGGGCGCGATGGGGTCCGGGTTGTCTCGGTGGCGCTGGGGTTTCTTGGCGTTATCGCCGTCCTGCGTCCCAGTATCGGCCAGGACCAATGGCTGGCAGCCTTGCTGGGCCTGGCCTCGGGGGCCGCGGCCGCAGTGGCCATGATGCAGATACGCCAGCTTGGCCGCATCGGCGAACCCGAATGGCGGACCGTCCTGTTCTTTTCGTGCGCCGTTTGCCTGAGCAGCGTGGCCGGCCTGGCGTCCGAGGGGTGGGGCGATACCGACCTGGCTGGCTACACCGCGCTAAGCGGCATCGGGCTGTCGGGACTGTTCGGCCAGTTGGCGGTGACGCGCGCCTTTGGGCTGGGCTCGGCCCTGTTGACGGCGGCGCTGCAGTACACCACCATCATTTTTGCCGCCATCCTCGGGATGGCGTTTTGGCACGACCATCTGGACGATATGGCGTGGCTGGGCATGGGATTGATTATCGCCGCCGGCTTGATGTCGATCTGGCGCACGATGCGCGAATCGCGGACAGCGGCGACGTCCAACCGGGAGAAACAGGCATGACTTCGATGAGCTTGATGTCCGTCTCGCAATTGGCGAGCCGGCTGAATGACGCCGACGTGCGCGTATTCGACGTGCGCCACGATCTGGGCGATTTTTCGGCGGGGCGACGCCAGTTCGAAGAATCGCACATCGTGGGCGCGCATTTCCTGGACAACGAACGCGAACTGGCCGGCGCGCATACCGGCCGCAACGGCCGTCATCCGCTGCCGGATCGCGCCGTCCTGGCCCGCCTGATGGCAGCGCACGGCGTGGGGCCGGAAACCCTGGTGGTGGGTTACGACGCCAGCGGTGGCCAATTCGCCGCGCACCTGTGGTGGCTGTTGCGCTGGATCGGCCACGGCCGCGTCGCGGTGCTGGATGGCGGTTGGCAGGCTTGGACGGCGGCGGGGTTGCCCGTGGCCAGCGGGGCCGTGCCGGCGCCCGCCGCGGGTGCCGCCGTCGCGCCGCGTCCGTCGCTGGTCGAGGCGGTGGACGTCGACGCCGTGTTGGCCAATCTGGACAACCAGGCCTTCACCGTGGTCGACGCCCGCGCCGCGGCCCGCTGGCGCGGGGAAGTAGAACCTATCGATCCGGAGGCCGGTCGTATACCCGGCGCGCTGAATCGTCCGTACACCGACAATCTTGAAGAGGACGGCTCCTTCAAGTCGCCCGACCGGCTGCGCCAGGAATTCCTGGCCGTGCTGGGCGACCGTGCGCCTTCGTCCATCGTGCACCAGTGCGGCTCCGGCATTACCGCGTCCGCCAATCTGTTCGCCATGGAGATCGCCGGCATGAGCGGATCGCGTCTGTACCCTGGATCCTGGAGCGAGTGGATCAGCGATCCGTCCCGGCCACGGGAAAAGGGCTGAGGGAAGTCGGCCCTGGGGGACTTTTGTCCTGGTACGGCCACCGCGGAAAAAACACGCACACAAGCAAGCAAACGGCGCCATGAAGTCATGGCGCCGTTTGTCCGATTGCGGGGTTGAGAGTCGTCAGGGGTGGGGGTCGGTTTCCGCCATGATGCGGCGGTACCACTCATGGAAGTGCTGCATGCCGTCTTCCATCGGCGATTGGTATGGTCCGGCCTCTGTCACGCCGCGGTCGTGCAGCGCCTTGCGGCCGGCATCCATCCGTTCGGCGATTTCGTCGTCTTCCACGGCGGTTTCCATGTACGCCGCTTGTTGTGCTTCGACGAATCCGCGTTCGAATGCGACAATTTCCTCCGGGTAATAAAACTCCACCACGTTCAAGGTGTCCTGCGGGCCGCGCGGATGCAGCGTGGACAGCACCAGCACATGCGGGTAGACCTCGATCATATGGGTGGGGAAGTAGGTCGCCCAGATGGCACCGAAGTCCGGCGTTTCGCCCTGGCGGAAGTCCAGCACCCGATCATGCCAGGCGCGGTAGACATCCGAGCCCGGATTGGCCAGGGCCTGATGCACGCCGACCCGCTGCACGCTGTGCCAGGACCCGAAGTCCCAGGTGAGGTCGTCGCAGGTAACGAAGCGGCCCAGCCCGGGGTGGAAGGGGCCGACGTGATAGTCCTCCAGATAGACCTCGATGAAGGTCTTCCAGTTGTAGTTGCACTGGTGGATCTGGACGCGATCGAGCACATAGTCGCCGAAATCGAATTCCGGTCGCGCGAACAGGCCGCCGATGTCCTGCAGCGGATCGCGCGGACCTTCGAACAACAGGCCGTGGCAGTCACGCAAGCGGAAGCGGTCCAGCTTGGCGCAAGGGGTGCTGTCGAACTGTGGAGCGCCCAGCAGTTCGCCCTGGGCGCTGTAGGTCCAGCGGTGCAGGGGGCAGACGATATTGCCCCCTGTGGCCCGGAGATTGCCGGCCGTATTGGCATTGCCCGCCACGCCGCCCAGCATCAAGGCTTGGCGGTGGCGGCAGACATTTGAGATGAGTTCTATCCCCTGGGGGGTATGGACAAGGGCACGTCCACCTTTTTCCTGGACCAGCGTGCGCCAATCGCCGACTTCCGGCACCATTTTGCGGTGGCCGACGTAGAGCGCGGATTGTTTGAAAATGAGTTCTTGCTCGCGCTTGAAGCGGGCTTCGTCAAAGTATGCGCTGACGGGTAGCTGGGTGCGAGCTGGCACGAACTGCGCCATCCGACCAATGTCGGTCATGATTCCCTCCGCCCGGATAAAAAAGCCAGGACGGCACGAATCCGTTCTGGCGCGAAGAAAAATCGGTCTGGCCGATCGAAATTACATCCGCATTGTACCCCAGGCGCTACAAGCGCGCCCGCGCGGCCGCCCGAAGGGCGCGCACCCTCCCTTGGGGAGGGGTCGCGCAGCGACAGGAGGGCCAATTTCCTCGCGCCCGCGCGGCCGCCCGAAGGGCGCGCACCCTCCCTTGGGGAGGGGTCGCGCAGCGACAGGAGGGCCAATTTCCTCGCGCCCGTGCGGCCGCCCGAAGGGCGCGCACCCTCCCTTGGGGAGGGTGCGCGGCGGTTTACTGCAGAACCACGTGGGCTTGCTGCACGAGTTTCTGGACGACCGGTTGTTCGGCCTTGATCTGGGCAGTCAATGCTTCCGGCGTGCCCGAGGCGGGCTGTATCCCCATATCCAGCATTTTTTTCCTGACGGTTTCGTCCTTCAGCGCATCGGCCAGCGCGGCGCGCAGCTTGGCCAGGGCTTCCGGGGACGTATGCCGGGGGGCGACGAAGCTGAACCAGGCCGTGATGTCGAATTTCGGATAGCCTTGCTCGGCCAGGGTGGCCAGCTTGGGTTCGGTGTCCAGGCGTTGCGGACTGGTGATGCCGAAAACGTTGACCTTGCCCGCGTTGGCCTGGGGCATCCCGGTCGCGACCATGTCGAAGAAGATGTCCACGTCGCCGGAGATCAAGGCCGGCAGCGCCTGCGTGGCGCCCTTGAAGGGAACGTGCAGCATGTCCGTCCCGGTCAGGCTCTTGAACTCTTCGGCGGCCAGGTGCGACGAGGTGCCCGGACCGAAGGTGGCGAAGGTGACCTTGCCGGGATGCTGGCTCGCGTACTGGACCAGCTCCTTCGTGTTTTTGAACGGCGCCTTGGGGCTGGCCAGCAGTACCAGCGGTCCGATGCCGACCATGCCGATGGGGTCGAAGCCGTCCGGATCGTACGGCAGTTCCTTGTAGAGATAGCGGTTCGTCACCAGTGTGGAATTGGTGGCCATGAGGATGGTGTAGCCGTCGGCGGGCTCGCGCTGGACGAACGACGCACCGATGCTTGTGCCGGCGCCGGCTCGGTTTTCCACCACCATGGCAACGCCCAGGTCCTTGCTCATGCGTTCGGCCAGCAGCCGCGTCAGGACATCGGTGGCCCCCCCCGCCGGGAAGGGGGACACAACCTTGATGGGTCGGGCCGGATAGGGTTGTGCCTGCACGGCGGTGCAGGTGGCGGCCAGCAGGGCCGCGGCGATGACTTTGCCCCAGGAAGGCATGGTATTCCCCTTTCTTTTATTCAAGCCGGGCGCGGCCCGGCCAACGTGTTGCCCATCGGTCGGCGCGCCGCGATCTTGAACGACGCGCTGCCGGCCTCAGGGTCGATGTAACGCCAGGCGCACGACTATAAGAAGCGTCCGGCGGGAACGCAATCGGGGATGCCCTGGGGCCCGGCGGCCGCGATCTCGTACAATCCCAGGATTACCCACAAGCCAGCCTTACCGGAGACACGCTTGGCCCCAACGCAAGCCGATCCGCGCGATGATTTCCCCATGCCGAGCAACCGCCCCGACGCGCAGGACGCGACCATGAACCGCGACGCGCCCGCGCTGCCGCAGGATTTCGAAACCGCCCTGGCCCAGCTCGAAGCTCTGGTCTCCGCCATGGAAGACGGTTCGCTTCCGCTGGAGGAATCGCTGGCGGCCTATCGCCGCGGCGTGGAGCTGACGCGTATCTGCCAGGAGCGCCTGGCTCAGGCCGAACAGCAGGTACGCGTCCTCGAAGGCGATCTGCTGCGCCCTCTGGATCCGGGCGCGCTGGATGACGAATCGAACGGATGAAGCAATCGCATCTCGCTTTCCAGGACTGGCTGTCGGACCGCGCCGCGCATATCGAACGGACGCTGGATGAACTGCTGCCTCCCGCGGACGCCGTGCCCGCGCGCCTGCATGAAGCCATGCGCTATGCCGTGCTGGGCGGCGGCAAGCGCGTGCGCGCCGCGCTCGTCTATGCCGCCGGCCAGGCGTGCCCGATCAGCGGTCATGCCACCGCGGTGGAAGCTTCGCTGGATCGCGCCGCGGCCGCGGTGGAGCTGATACACGCGTATTCGTTGGTGCACGATGATCTGCCCTGCATGGACGACGACACCCTGCGGCGCGGGCGTCCCACGACGCACGTGCAATACGATGAGGCCACCGCGATGCTGGTGGGAGATGCCTTGCAGCCGCTGGCCTTCGAGCTGCTTTCCGAAATGCCGATCGCGCCCGCGCTGGTCGTGCAGGCGACGCGGGCGCTGGCGCGCGCGTCCGGCAGCCTTGGCATGGCCGGCGGGCAGGCCATCGACCTGGAAAGCGTGGGCCGGGCGCTGGATCGCGACGCATTGCAGACCATGCATGGCATGAAGACCGGTGCCATGCTGGCCGTCAGCGTGGCGCTGGGCGGCATCGTATCCGGGGCCAGCTCCAGCGCGCGCCAGGCCCTGGACGACTACGCGCAGGCCATGGGCCTGGCCTTCCAGGTGGTTGACGATATCCTGGACGTCACGGCGGACTCGGGCAAGCTGGGCAAGACCGTGGGCAAGGATGCTGCGGACAACAAGCCGACCTATGTTTCACTGATGGGTCTGGAGCAGGCGCGCGTCTTGGCGCAAGACTTGCGGCAGGCCGCCCTGCAGGCCCTGACCCCATTGGGCGAAGGGCGCGCGCGGCTGGCGGAACTGGCCAATTTCATCGTATTGCGGGACCGTTGATGCACGCCCCGGCGTGATCGGCCCCGCCCTTGGTTGCGGAAAGCATGACCACTGAATTACTGGAAACCATCGATAGCCCTGCGGATCTGAAGCGACTGGACCGCCGCGCGCTGAAAAAGCTCGCCGACGAGCTGCGTGCCTTCATTCTGGCCTCGGTTTCCCGCACCGGCGGACATCTGTCGTCCAATCTGGGCACGGTGGAGCTTACGTTGGCGCTGCACTATGTGTTCGACACGCCGCACGACCGCGTGGTCTGGGATGTGGGGCACCAGTCCTATCCGCACAAGATCCTGACCGGCCGGCGCGAGGGCATGGCCCATTTGCGCCAGGCCGGCGGTATTTCCGGTTTCCCGCGCCGTTGCGAATCCGAATACGACGCCTTCGGCACCGCCCATTCCTCCACCTCCATTTCGGCGGCCCTGGGCATGGCGGTGGCATCGCGCAACGCCGGCGTATCGCGCCAGCACATCGCCGTGATCGGCGACGGCGCCATGTCGGCGGGCATGGCTTTCGAGGCCATGAACAACGCGGGCGTCACGCCCGGCATCAACCTGCTGGTGATCCTGAACGACAACGACATGTCGATCTCGCCGCCGGTCGGGGCATTGAATCGCTACCTGGCCCGCCTGATGTCCGGCCGCTTCTACGCGGCCGCCAAGAATGTCGGCAAGGCCGTGCTGCAGCACGTGCCGCCGGTACTGGAACTGGCCCGCCGCATCGAGGAGCATGCCAAGGGCATGGTCACGCCCGCGACGCTGTTCGAGGAATTCGGGTTCAACTACGTGGGGCCGATCGACGGGCACGATCTCGATGCGCTGGTGCCGACCCTGCAGAACCTCAAGGCGCTTCAGGGGCTGCAATTCCTGCACGTCGTGACGCGCAAGGGCCAGGGCTACAAGCTGGCGGAGGCCGACCCCGTGCTGTATCACGGCCCCGGCAAGTTCGATCCGGCGGTCGGCATCGTGCCGGCCAAGTCGCCTGCCAAGACGACTTTCACCCAGGTCTTCGGCCAATGGCTGTGCGATATGGCGGAACAGGATGAGCGCCTGGTGGGCATCACGCCCGCCATGCGCGAGGGCAGTGGACTGGTGGAATTCGAGCGCCGGTTCCCCTCGCGCTACTTCGATGTCGGCATTGCCGAGCAGCATGCGGTTACGTTCGCCGCCGGACTGGCCTGCGAAGGACAGAAACCGGTGGTGGCGATTTATTCGACCTTCATGCAACGTGGATACGACCAGTTCATCCATGACGTCGCGCTGCAGAACCTGGACGTGACCTTCGCGCTGGATCGGGCCGGCCTGGTAGGGGCGGATGGCGCCACCCACGCCGGCAATTACGACATCGCTTTCCTGCGCTGCGTTCCCAATATGGTCGTGGCCACGCCTTCGGACGAGGCCGAGGCCCGCCTGCTGCTGACCACCTGTTATCGCCACGCCGGTCCCGCCTCGGTGCGCTACCCGCGCGGCGGAGGCCGCGGCGCGGCGGTGCCGGCCGGCCTGGACGAAGTGCCGCTGGGCAAGGGCGTCGTGCGGCGCCATGGCGCCAGGATCGCCATCCTGTGCTTCGGCACCCTGCTGCCGGCGGCGCAGAAGGCGGCCGAAGCGCTGGACGCGACGGTGGCGGATATGCGTTTCGTCAAACCGCTGGACGAGGCGCTCGTCCACGAGCTGGCCTCGAGCCACGATGCCCTGGTGACCATCGAGGAAGGCGCCATCATGGGTGGGGCGGGCAGCGCCGTCTGCGAGGCCCTGAATGCCGCCGGTATCGCCATGCCCGTATTGCAGCTGGGCCTGCCGGATCGCTTCATCGACCATGGCGAGCAGCAAGCCCTGCTGGCCGGGGTGGGCCTGGATGCCGCGGGTATCGAGGCTGCCGTGCGGTCGCGTTTCGACGCATTGCTGGCTCGGCCGCTGCCCAAGGTAAATCACGGATAAAGCGCAGCCGGAAAGCCCGGAAACCTGTCGGGAAAAGGGTTTTCCCGGGCTCGCGCGTCGTGTTGGGCGATAATGCTCGTCCATCGACACTTGAGACGGTGCTCCGGAAGCACCGTTTGTCACAGGCCAGATCTATGAATTCCCCCATCGACCCCGCCCTCGTCATGCCGGACATCCAGAGTTCGGCCGATACGCGGCATATTCCTATCCAGCGCGTCGGGATACGCGGCGTGCGCCATCCCATGCTGGTTCAGGCCGCGGACGGCGGCGCCATGGCAACGGTCGCCAACTGGACCCTGACGGTGGCGTTGCCCGCGGAAGAGAAGGGCACTCACATGTCCCGCTTCGTCGCGCTGCTGGAAAAGTATCGCAGCACGCCCATGACGCCGGCCTTGTTCCGGGTGATGGCGCGGGAAATGTTGCCCTTGCTGCATGCCGAGCGTGGCGATATCACGGCGGCCTTTCCGTATTTCATCAACAAGTCGGCGCCCGTTTCCGGGGTGCAGAGCCTGATGGACTACGAGATCCAGTGGGTCGCGCGCGCAGCCGGGGAAGACGTCGAATTCGAGCTGATCGTCCAGGTGCCGCTGACCAGCCTGTGCCCCTGTTCCAAGGCGATTTCGGAATACGGCGCCCATAACCAGCGCTCCCACGTGACCGTAGCGGCGCTGATCGACGATGAGGTGGGCGTCGACGCCCTCATTCGGCTGATCGAGGACGAAGGTTCCTGCGAAGTCTGGGGCCTGCTCAAGCGTCCCGACGAAAAGTTCGTCACGGAACGCGCCTACGACAATCCGAAGTTCGTCGAAGATCTCGTTCGTGACGTGGCTGCTCGCCTGTCCGTACGTCCCGGCGTGGCCCGTTACCGCGTGGAAGCCGAAAACTTCGAGTCCATCCACAATCATTCCGCCTACGCGGTGGTGGAAGGCGAAGGCCCGGCCGCGGTCTGACCGAAACGGCCTGACCGAATGGCCGGCGGTCCTGCCGGCGCGGTCAGCGCAGCGATTCCCGCCGCCGCATTGCGCGCCCGCAAGCGGTGCCGGCGGGCCGCCGATACGCCGTCTCGCCTTGCCCGCCCCGGCGGGGCGGTCCCGTTGTACGAACACGACGGGAGCTTGTGCGGTTGCGCGATCCCTCGATTCCGGCGATAATCGAGGGCTTTCCTGCTCGACTGTCCACATTGGGCGGCGGGCTGCCCCCCGGGCCGGGGCGGCGGTTGGGCGCAGTTCGCCCATTTCCGCGCGGCGCGGGACATCCACCAGGAGTTTTACCCATGCGTCACTACGAAGTAGTGTTCATCGTTCATCCCGACCAGAGCGAGCAAGTGCCTGCCATGGTCGAACGGTATCAGTCGCTGGTCACCGGCCAGGGCGGTACCGTGCACCGTCTGGAAGACTGGGGCCGCCGTCAACTGGCTTATCCCATCCAGAAGCTGGTCAAGGCCCACTATGTGTGCCTGAACATCGAATGCAATCAGTCCACGCTGGACGAGCTGGAGCATTCCTTCCGCTACAACGATGCCGTCCTGCGCCATCTGGTCATCAAGACCAAGAAGGCCCAGACCGGTGCCTCGATCATGATGAAGTCGGTCGAGCGCGAAGAAGCCCGCAAGGCGTCCGCGGAAGCGGCTGTCCCCCAGGCTGCTGAATAAAACGGTTTTCGAGGGCAGGACGTTCCGCCCACGACACCGGCAACCCGGCTCGGCCGGCAAGCGATGAACGAAACAGCGTTAAGCGCCCAGGTTCTTGAAAGAGAACCGCTGCGGCACACTCCCGCCGGGATTCCCGTGCTGGAGATGTTGCTGGAACATGTGTCGGAAGTGATCGAGGCTGGCCACCCGCGCCGCGTCGAACTGACGATACAGGCAGTCCTGATGGGCGACCTGGCGCTGATGCTGGCGGATATCCAGCTGGGTACGTCGCTGCAGGTGCAAGGCTTTCTGGCTCCGGTTCGCCAGGGGGCGGTCAAGCTGAAGCTGCATGTGCAGCGCGCGACCAGGTTGTCGGCCGGCGGGGATCCGCTGGTGGCCTGATGGGCCGCCTGGATACCGGGCAGGAACGATGGGGCAGGGAACGCCTGCATAGGTAAGGATTACGGGTCCACGACCCACACGAATCAAGAGGCACATCATGGCTTTCTTTGGCAAGCGCAAGGAAAAACGCAAGTTCACGCAGCAGAATCCGCTGTTCAAGCGCCGCAAGTTCTGCCGCTTCACGGCGGCTGGCGTGGAAGAGATCGACTACAAGGATCTGGACACGCTGCGCGACTTCATCCAGGAAAACGGCAAGATCATTCCGGCTCGCCTGACCGGCACGAAGGCGCATTACCAGCGCCAGCTCGACACCGCCATCAAGCGCGCGCGCTTCCTGGCGCTGTTGCCGTACACCGATAACCACAATTGATCCGGAGATCGCGATGGAAGTGATCCTGCTCGAAAAAGTCCCCGGCAAGGGCAACCTGGGCGACAAAGTCCGTGTCCGTGACGGTTTCGCCCGCAATTGGCTGATTCCTCAGAAGAAGGCACAACGCGTCACGCCCAAGGTGCTGGAAGCGTTCGAAGCGCGCCGCGCCGAGCTCGAAAAGGTGCAGGCCGAAAAGCTGGCCGCCGCGCAAACCGTGGCCGACCGCCTGAACGGCCAGCAGGTCAAGATCCAGCAGAAGGCCGGTGTCGACGGTCGCCTGTTCGGCTCCGTGACCAGCGGCGACATCGTCGTTGCCCTGCACAAGGCTGGCTACGACTCGGTGGAAAAGGCCAACGTGCGCCTGCCGTCCGGTCCGCTGAAGGCCGTCGGCGAATACCCGATCCAGATCAACCTGCACGCGGATGTGTTGGTGGAAGTCACCGTCGTGGTCGAGGGCGAGATCGCCTAAGACCCCTCGCGCCAGCGGGCCTGTGCATACCCCGCTGGCCGGCATGCGGCAAAGGAAGCCGGCCTGGTGCCGGCTTCTTTTTTGTACCTTCACTTTTATCAAGGCCCGCGTTTGAGTTCGCCGCCTGAACACGATTCCCCGCCTGCCGGCCTGCATGATTGGCTGGCGCGGGCCAAGCAGACGACCCTGCCGTCCGTCGACGAGGTCAGGATCGATGGCGTATGGTGCGTGGTCAAGTACCGCCGTCCCGGCGTGCGTGGCGCCGTCAGCTACGTCTTGCGCTATATCCGGGCTGCATTGCTGGCCCTGGGCTGCAAGCTGGTCCTGGGAGAATTCCCCAATCCCCGCATCCTGCTGCGCAATGGCCTGGCCTACGAGGCCGAACGCCTGCGGCGCCTGCGCGCCGCGAATTGCCGGGTGCCGGATATCTGGTGGGAAGAGCCCGGATTGCTGGTCCTGGAACACGTGGGGACCGACCTGAACGCCTTGCTTCGCCATGGCACCGACGAGGCTCGTGTCGCGCTCGCGGCCCAGGCCGGCCGCGACCTGGCGGATTTCCACAAGCGCGGTTTTTGCCACGGCGGCGCGCAGATCCGCAATCTGACCATCCGGGGCAAGGAGATGTGGCGTATCGATTTCGAGGAAAACATCGGCGAGGCTTTGTCCCGCCCCTTGGGCCAGGCCTATGACCTGTTCCAGATGTTGGCTTCGATGCTGTCCATGCGCAATCTGCCGGCTGCAATCATGCCCCGGCTCGGTCAGGTTATGCTGACGACTTACTTCGAAGCCAATCCGGATCCCGACGTGCGCGTCCGCCTGTTGCGCCTGGGGCGCTTCCTGCGCAGCGCGGCCTGGCCGCTACGGCCGCTGCAAGGATGGATACGTTCGCGTGACATCCAGGGATTTTTTCGTGTTGCCGATATGTTGCGACCATGAATGAACCGATGAACGCTTCCGCCGATACCTCGCTCGACTACCTGCGGGTGCCGCCGCATTCCATCGAGGCCGAGCAGTCCGTGCTGGGTGGATTGCTGCTGGATAATGCGGCGTGGGACCGGATCGCCGACGTGCTGGTGGAAGAAGACTTCTATCGTCACGACCACCGCCTGATCTGGCAGCACATCGCCCGGCTGGTGGGGCTGGCGCGGCCCGCCGACGTCATTACCGTGCATGAATCGCTGGTCAGCGCCGGCAAGGCCGACGACGTCGGCGGCATCGCCTATCTGAACTCGCTGGCGCACAACACGCCGTCGGCGGCCAACATCCGCCGGTATGCGGAAATCGTGCGCGAACGCGCGACCCTGCGCAAGCTGGTTTCCATCGCTGACGAAATCTCCGCGGCCGCCCTGAATCCGCAAGGCAAGGAAGCCCGCCAGTTGCTGGACGAGGCCGAATCCAAGGTATTCAAGATCGCGCAGGAAGGCGCGCGGGGATCGGCCGGCTTCCAGGAAATCCAGCCCCTGCTGACCCAGGTGGTGGAGCGCATCGACGAGCTTTACCACCGCGATACCGATTCGGACGTTACCGGCGTGCCGACCGGTTTCGCCGATCTCGACAAGATGACTTCGGGCCTGCAGCCAGGTGACCTGGTGATCATCGCGGGGCGCCCGTCCATGGGCAAGACCTCGTTCTCGATGAACATCGGCGAACACGTCGCCATCGAGCAGGGCTTGCCGGTGGCGGTGTTCTCCATGGAAATGGGCGCGGTGCAGCTGGCCATGCGTATGCTCGGTTCGGTCGGCATGCTGGACCAGCACCGCATGCGGACGGGCAAGCTGATCGCCGAGGATTGGCCGCGCGTCACCCATGCGGTGCAGATGATGCAGGACGCGCAGGTCTACATCGACGAAACGCCGGCGCTCAGCGCGATGGAAGTGCGGGCGCGGACGCGCCGGCTGGCGCGCCAGTGCGGCCAGCTGGGCCTGATCATCATCGATTACCTGCAGCTGATGTCCGGCAGCGGCGGCGGGGAAAACCGCGCCACGGAAATCTCCGAAATCAGCCGCTCGCTCAAGGGCCTGGCCAAAGAGCTGAACTGCCCGTTGATCGCGCTGTCGCAGTTGAACCGCAGCCTGGAACAGCGCCCCAACAAGCGGCCGGTGATGAGCGACCTGCGTGAATCCGGCGCTATCGAGCAGGACGCCGACGTAATCCTGTTCATCTACCGGGACGAGGTATACAACCCGGATTCCCCGGACAAGGGCACTGCCGAGATCATTATCGGCAAGCAGCGTAACGGGCCGATCGGCACCGTACGCCTGACCTTCCAGGGCATGAGTACCCGCTTCCTGAATTTCACCGCTGGCCCTCAGTATTGATGTCCCCGCCGCGACCCGCGGCGCGGGCATGCCGCACGTAGCGTTGCGGTGGCGCTCCCAGCGCGCGGTGGAACATGGTGCTGAAGGCGTTTGGCGTCGCGTAGCCCAGATTGCGCGCCACGCTGGCTACCGGGGAGCCCAGCGATAGCTGGCATATCGCCTCGGCCAGCCGCAATTGCTGCCGCCATTGGCCGAACGTCAGTCCGGTTTCGCGTTTGAACAAGCGGCCCAGCGTCCGCATGCTGGCGCCCACCTGCATGCCCAGCGCGTCCATCGTCGCGCCACTGCCGGGCGTCGCCATCAAAAGTTCGCATACCTTCAGCAACCGCTTGTCGCGCGGCAGCGGCAGCTTGCCGTGTTCCAGCGCGGGGGCCTGTTGCAGTTGGCGCAGCAACAGGGGAACGCACAGCGCCGCGTTGCTGTCCGGCGCATATTCCGGCGGGTCGTCCAGCATGGCCAGGATCAGCTCGCGGAGGAGGGGCCCGACCGCGATATGGCGGCACTCTGTCCATAGCCAGGGCGCCGTGTCGGGTTCGATGCGCAGGGCGCGCAACGGTACATGGCCAACCATATGCAGTTCATGGTCCACGCCGGGTGCGATCCAGAAGGCATCCGTGGGCGCCACCGTCCATGCCCCCTGGGGCGTGAGCACGCGCACTACGCCCCGCAGTGCGTGCACCAGTTGTCCCTGTTCGTGGCTGTGCCAGATCTCCCGGCTGCCATGCGGGTAGTCGAACTGGTAGGCCATGACCGGCCGCTTCAGCCGTTGATAGCCCGGCGCGAATCGGCGTCTCCAGATGTTGTCCATTCTCCGCAGCTTTATCGATGAAGTTCCCGCATCGGCCTGAACCTGGCCTTTGCGGGAACGAAATTGACCACAAAAGCGGAAGTTTACCGCGTCAAATGCGAATGATTGTGATTAACGTAATTTTGTCGTGGTGAAAGCGCTCGGGATTCGTCCTTTTCGCCTTGCCTCGCTCCAATGGAGTCGCTCCTGTATGCCCGTATCTCCCATGCCACGTCCCGCACGGATATCCGCTTTCGCGCTTGTCCTGGCGGGGAGCCATACCGTCCTGGCGCAATCGCAGGAGATCCGGCAGTTGCCGGTCGTCAGCGTGACGGGCGACGCGATCGAGACGGCGGACGGTCCGGTGCCGGGTTATGTGGCCAGGCGCAGCAGCGCGGGCAGCAAGACGGATACGCCGTTGATGGAGACACCGCAGTCCGTCTCGGTGGTGACGCGGCAGCAGATGGACGATCAGGCAGCCCAGACGGTCGACCAGGCGCTGCGCTATGTCCCCGCGGTATACAGCCAGGACAACGATCTGCGCTTCGATCAACTGACCATACGCGGCTTTGCTGCGGACTCGTATCTGGACGGCATGAAGCTGAACCGCACGACGTGGTTCGCCAATCCCCGCATCGATCCGTACTTCCTCGAGCGCATCGATGTCCTGCGCGGTCCGGCATCGGTCCTGTACGGGCAGGCAAGCCCCGGGGGCCTGATCGATATGGTATCCAAGCGGCCCACCGCCGAGCCCCTGCATTCCATCGAGATGGGCATAGGCAACGACCAGCGCTATCAGCTCGGTTTCGATTTCGGAGGCCCGGTGGACCAGGACGGTAAATGGCTTTATCGCGTGACTGGACTGGGCCGCGACGCCAATACCCAGACCGACCATGTGAAGGAACAGCGCATCGGCATCGCGCCGGCGCTGACCTGGCAGCCTAGCGGAGATACCCGCCTGACATTGCTGGGCAGTTACCAATATGACCCGGAGGGCGGACTGTTCAACCCTGTCCCGGCCTACGGCACGGTGCGCTGGAATTCCAACGGCAAGCTCCATCCCGGCAACTACCTTGGCAATCCGGACACCGATCGTTTCCGGCGCACGCAGTATTCGGCCGGTTACTTGCTGGAGCACCGGTTCAACGACCTGCTGCAGGTACGGCAGAACGTGCGCTATCTGCACGACGACGTCGACTACTACCAGACCTCGTTGTCCAGCCCGCTGACGCCGGACCAGCGCAGCGCTTATATGTGGGCCAACGTCAACCGCGAACACCTGTCGCAATTCACCATCGACAACCAGGCGCAGTTCGATTTCGGCACCGGAGCCGTGCGGCATACGGTACTGGCCGGACTGGACTACCAGTACTTGCAGAACGACATCCGGCGCGGCGGGCAATTTCTTTCCAACTATCCCATCGATATCTTCAGGCCGAATTACACGGGCTACCCACGCGTGCCGATCACGGTAGACGAGACCACGCGCCTGGCGCAGGTCGGTGCCTATCTGCAGGAGCAACTGCGCTGGGAGCGCTGGGTATTGACCTTGGGCGGGCGCGAGGACTATGCCAGCACACGCGACGTGCAGGACAACGCCATCACGGGGGCTGGCATGGCTTCCAGCCGGACCGGCGATCATGCGTTCACGTGGCGCGGGGGATTGAGCTACAGGTTCGACAATGGCATCGCGCCCTACGCCAGCTATTCGACGTCCTTCCAGCCGCAGAGCGGGACAGACTGGAGCGGTAATCCTTTCATCCCGACCCGCGGCAAGCAGTATGAGCTGGGCATCAAGTTCCAGCCGGACACGATGCGCAGCTATGCGACGGTGGCGGTGTTCGATCTGCGCCAGACGAACGTCGTGACGCCGGATCCCGATCCCGATCACCCGCAGGCATCGGTGCAGTCGGGCGAGATCCGTTCGCGCGGACTGGAGCTGGAAGCCCATGCCGAGCTGACACGCGAACTCAACGTGATCGCCTCATATGCGTATCTGGATAACGTCGTGACCAAGGCGAACAATGCCACGCAGGGCAAGCACCCCACCGGGATACCGAAGCATATGGCGTCGACGTGGGCCGACTACACGATACATGGCGGCGAGTTGAACGGGCTGGGGTTCGCGGCGGGCGTCCGGTACGTCGGCCGGACTTATGGTTCGGCGGATAACGATCTTGTGCTGCCGGCGCGCGTGCTGGTCGATGCGGCGGTCCATTACGACACGGGACGTTGGCGGCTTGCCCTGAATGCCAGCAACCTGTTCGATAAGCAATACCTGGCGTACTGCACCAGCTCCGTGATCTGCTACTGGGGGGCGTCGCGCACCGTGCTGGCTACGGCGCGCTATCAGTGGTAATGGCAAAGAACCGGTAAGGGCGGCTTCTAGAAAAGAAACTGCAGCGCCGGAATGCTGCTTGCCACGGCACCTACTTTACCCGGGATGATGCGGCGTTCCGCCAGCAGTTGCGCAACTTCGCGGACGGTGCGCTCGACCGCGCCGCGATGGGAGGCAACGTAGCGCTGGCCCGCGGCGACCATGTCGGCGCGGACCGTGGCGTTCGCCGCCAGCTCGATGGCGATATCCAGGGCGGCCGAGGGATCCGGGGCGCGCAAGGCCGCACCGGCGGCGATGGCTTCCTGCGTGAACTGCATGAAGTTGCTGGCGTGCGGGCCCACCACGACCGGCGTGCCGACGGCGCAGGGCTCGATCAGGTTCTGGCCGCCGGTGGCGATGAAGCTGCCGGCCACAATGGCAACGTCGGCCGCGGCATAGTAGGCCGGCAGTTCTCCCATGCTGTCGCCGAGCATGATCTGCAGGCCCGCCGGTAGCGGCCGCAGCAGGTCGATGGCCGTGCGGCGCGTCCAGTTCAGGCGCGTATGCGCCAATTGCGCGGCTACGGCGTCGAAGCGTTCGGGATGGCGCGGCACGATGATAAGCAATGGAAGGTCGCGGCCTTCGCGGCACCAGGCACGGCCCGCGTAGGCCTGGATAAAGGCGGCTTCCTCGCCGTCGTGCGTGCTCGCGACGATTACCGCCGGGCGTTGCCACATCTGGCGCCAGGTCCGGCCCAGCGCTGCCTGGTCCAGCGGTACCGCCATGTCGAATTTGATGTTCCCGCAGACCTGCACGTTACGTGCGCCGCTGGCCCGCAGGCGGGTCGCGTCGTGCTGGGTTTGCGCCAGGACGCGGTCCAGTTCGCCATAGGCTTCGCGCAGGACGCGGCCTGCATACCGGCCGCGCCTGGCGGAACGCTCGGACAGCCGCGCGCTGGCCAAGATCATCGGCACGCCGCGCACGCGCGCTTCGTGGATCATGGTGGGCCAGACCTCGCGTTCGATCAGGATGCCGCACGAGGGCGCGATCTCGTCCAGGAAGCGCCGGCAGGCGCCCGGCGTGTCGTAGGGCAGCCAGGCCTGCCGCAACTGCCCCGATTCGATCGCCACGCCGAACAGGCGGGCGCCTTCGCGCCGGCCGGTAGCGGTGGTGTGGGTAAGGATGACGGGCCAGCGGCGTTGGAGCAGTGCCTGGATCAGCGGTTGCGCGGCGCGGGTTTCACCCAGGCTGAGGGCATGGATCCAGACCGGCGCTACGCCGCTGGGGGGCAGGGCGTAGCCGAAGCCGAAGCGCTCCCAGAGCGCGGCGCCGTGCAGCGCATCGGACCGGCCCCGCACCAGGGCGCGGGCCGCAAGGACGGGGGCGCATGCGCGCAGGAGGCAGGCGTAAGTAGTGCGATTCATGCTGGCGGACCCTGAGATTGCCCACAAGGAATGAGCAGGGTCCAGCATGCATGGGCTGCATGTCCGCCGATTTACAGGCGCGTGTCAGCCACTTTACGAAGAGATGACCGGATCGTTACAACGGCACCGCCCTATTGGCGCGCGACCGGGGCTGCGCAAGGACGCCGCCGAACGGCGCGCCGGGATACCGGCCGGCGCCGGTTGCGATCAGTCGTCGCCGTGACCGTGGCCGTCGCCGGCGGGGCGCTTGGCGAAGCGGCCGGCCAGCACGCCGCAAACCATCAGCTGTATCTGGTGGAACATCATCAGCGGCAGCACGATGGCGCCGACGGCATGGCCGGCGAACAGCACCTGGGCCATCGGAATGCCGCTGGCAAGGCTTTTCTTCGAGCCGCAGAACATCAGCGTGATGCGATCCGGCGTGCTGAAGTGCATCGCGCGGCCGAACAGGCTGGTTACCCCGAGCGCCACCGCCAGGATGACGCCGCAGGCAACGATGAGCCCCAGCAGCGCCGGGATGGGCGTGTTGTGCCACAGCCCTTCGTTGACCGCTTCCGAGAATGCCGTATAGACGACCAGCAGGATCGAGCCCTGGTCGACAACCTTGAGCAGCGACTTGCGTTTATGTACCCAGCCACCGATCCAGCGGCGCAGGATCTGGCCCAGCACGAAGGGCAGCAGCAGCTGCAGCATGATCTTGCCGATGGCATCCAGGGACACCGGTGCGTTGCTGGCATTCACGACGACCAGGCCCACGGCCAGGGGCGTAATGAAAATGCCCAGCAGGCTGGATGCCGACGCGCTGCATACCGCGGCCGGTACGTTGCCGCGCGCCATCGAGGTGAAGGCGATCGCCGATTGCACGGTGGCGGGCAGGCAACACAGGAACATGATGCCCAGGTAAAGCTCCGGTGTTACCAGGGGCGTCAATACGGGCTTGAGCAGCAGGCCGATGAGCGGGAACAGGATGAACGTCGTCGTGAATATCAGGCCGTGCAGGCGCCAGTGCGTGATGCCGGCCACGATGGCGTCGCGCGACAGGCGCGCGCCGTGCAGGAAGAACAGCAGCCCCACGGCGATATCGGTGATGTCGTTGAAGATCGGCAGGCCCTTGCCGTGGGCGGGGAGCAGGCTGGCGATAATGACGGTGGTAACCAGAAACAGCGTGAAGCGGTCTGGCAGGAAGCGAGTCAAGCGATTCATGGGGCTGGAGCGGAAGGGCCGTCATGCCGGGCGCGAGCGGCGCCAGCCGGCCGTGAGGGGAAGTATGTAACGGCGGCTATTGTAGTCCGAGAGTCTTGCTGAATCTTTCAGCAAGCTGTCATTGCGGGGTCATCGCCAGGGCAAGGTCGAAGGCGACGGCCAGCGAAGTGGGATCGGCAACGCCTTGCCACGCGATGTCGAAGGCCGTGCCATGGTCGACGCTGGTGCGCACGAAGGGCAAGCCGACCGTGACGTTGACGCCTTCCTCCACGCCCAGGTACTTGACGGGGATCAGGCCCTGATCGTGGTATTGCGCCACGACTATGTCGAAATCGCCCCGCCGGGCCCGCATGAAGATAGTGTCGCCGGGCCACGGGCCGCTGGCATCCATGCCGTCCTGGCGAGCGGCCTGGATGGCCGGCGCGATGATATCGATTTCCTCGCGGCCGAACTTCCCGTCCTCGCCGGCGTGTGGGTTCAGGCCGGCCACCGCGATGCGGGGGCGTGCAATGCCCATCTGCAGGCAGGCCGCGTGGGCCAGGCGGATGGCCCGCAGCTCCGACGCCACAGTGATGCCGGAAAACACCTCGGACAGCGCGACGTGGATGGTGACCAGCAGGACACGTAATTCGCGGTTCGCCAGCATCATGGCGAAGTCGCGCGTGCCGCTGCGCTCGGCCAGGATCTCGGTGTGGCCCGGATAGTCCACGCCGGCCGCATGCATGGATGCCTTGTTCAGCGGCGCGGTGACGATGGCGCGGATACGGCCCGCCATGGCGTCGTCGATGGCCGCGCACACATATTCGTATGCGGCGCGTCCGGCCTCTGCGCTGACCTCGCCTGGCGGCAGTGTGGCGGGCAGGGCAGGATGGCAGGCCACGACCTGGATGACGCCGGCGCGCGGGTGCGCCCGGGCGGCGTCGGGAATTTCCTCGATATCCAGGCGTGCGCCCAGCAGCGCGGCGGCGCGCCGCAACGCGCCGGCATCGCCATAGACGATGGCCGGCGCGGCCAGGCCCTGGGCCAGCGCCTGGACGACGATTTCCGGGCCGATGCCGGCCGCGTCGCCCATGGTGATGCCGACGGGTAGCATTGACGCCGTTCCTACAGGACGTCGCCGGCGTAGTCGGCCAGCCTGGAGCGTTCGCCCCGCTGCAGGGTAACGTGGCCGGCATGAGGCCAGCCCTTGAAGCGGTCGACCACATAGGTAAGACCCGAGCTGCCTTCCGTCAGATACGGCGTATCGATCTGCGCGATATTGCCCAGGCAGACGACCTTGGTGCCCGGACCGGCGCGGGTGACCAGGGTCTTCATCTGCTTGGGCGTCAGGTTCTGCGCTTCGTCGATGATCAAATATTTGTTCAGGAAGGTTCGGCCCCGCATGAAGTTCAGCGACTTCACCTTGATACGCGAGCGGATGAGATCCATCGTGGCGGCCCGGCCCCAGTCGCCGTTGCCATCGCCGTCGCCCATGTTCAGCACATCCAGGTTGTCCTCGAGCGCGCCCATCCACGGCAGCATTTTTTCTTCTTCCGTGCCGGGAAGGAAACCGATGTCTTCGCCCACGGGCACCGTGACCCGCGTCATGATGATCTCGGTATAGCGCTTGGTTTCGAGCACCTGCGTCAGGCCGGCGGCCAGGGCGAGCAAGGTCTTGCCCGTGCCGGCCTGGCCCAGCAGCGAGATGAAATCGCATTCCGGGTTCATCAGCAGGTTCAGGGCGAAATTCTGCTCGCGGTTGCGCGCCGTGATGCCCCACACGTTGTTCTTGCCATGCGTGTAGTCGCGCAGCGTGGCCAGCACCGCCGTCTTGCCGTTCACTTCACGCACCTGGGCATAAAGCGGCATTTGGCCTTCGAAATAGACGAACTGGTTGACCACGAATTGCGCGCACAGCGGCCCGCTGATGCGGTAGAAGGTGGTGCCACCCTGCTGCCAGGACTCGACGTCCTTGCCGTGCTTGTTCCAGAAGTCCTCCGGCAATTGCATCACGCCGGTGTAGAGCAGGTCGGAGTCTTCCAGTACCTGGTCGTTGAAGTAGTCCTCGGCCGCCATGCCGAGCGCCCGGGCCTTCAGCCGCATGTTGATGTCCTTGGACACCAGCACGACCTCGCGCTGCGGGTATTTTTCCTGCAGGGCGCGCACCACGCCCAGGATCTGGTTGTCCGCCTTGCCCATGGGCAGGTCGGAAGGCAGCGTGCTGTGAATGGCGGTGGTCTGCAGCAGCAGGCGCCCGTTGGCGTCCTTGTTGCCCAGCGCGTTCAGCGCCAGCCCTTCGTCCAGCTTGACGGTATCGCTGACCAGCGCGTCCAGCGAACGGCTGACCTGGCGCGCGTTGCGCGCGACTTCCGACATGCCTTTCTTCTGGTGGTCCAGCTCTTCCAGCGTCATCATCGGCAGGAAGATGTCGTGCTCTTCGAAGCGGAACAGCGAGCTGGGATCGTGCAAAAGGACATTCGTGTCCAGCACGAACAGCTTGCGCACGCCGGTTTCGCTGCGTGCGCGGGTCTTGCGCGTCGGTGCCGGCGCGGCGGCCGGCACGGGGCTGGGTACCGACGGCCGCAGACCCGGGGCGGCGGGCGCCACGGCGGCCGCTTCGGCCGGTATCGCCTTGCGGCTGGATTCCTTGCGCGCCGCGGTTTTACGTGAGGCGGCCCCCTGCGGGGCGGCGATACCGGTCAGCTGCGGCTGGACGAGTTCCGGTTCCGGCTGGTCCGCCTGCGATTTGGCCGCGCGTGGCGCGCCCGTGCGGGCGGCTTCGCCCGAAGGGAAGGTCAGGATGGCGGCGGGACGGGTGGGCAACTTGGGAAGCGGCATGGAGTCACTCTCCTTGGGGGGCCGGCAAAATCGCCTGACGGGGACTACGGGAATCGGTCAACCGATACTTTTGGCGGCCTGCAGGACTTCCTTGGCGTGACCGGGAACCTTGACCCCGCGCCATTCCTGGACCAGCACGCCATAGGCATCGATCAGGAAGGTGCTGCGTTCAATACCGCGCACCTGCTTGCCATACATATTCTTCTGTTTGATGACGCCGAACAGATTGCATACGGTTTCGTCGGGGTCGGTGATCAGGGGAAAGGGCAATTCGTATTTGCAGCGGAAGTTTTCGTGGGATTTGAGGGAATCGCGCGAAATGCCGATCACCACGCAGCCGGCGCCCAGGAAGGTTTCATGCAGGTCGCGAAAATCCTGGCTTTCGGTCGTGCAGCCTGGCGTGTTGTCCTTGGGATAGAAATACAGAACCACCGCGCGGCCGCGGCATTGTTCCAGGCTTATCGGCCCGATGGTGCTTTCAGCGGTGAAAAGAGGGGCCGGTTTGCCTATGATCGGCTTCATTATTGGGATTCTCCGGTGGGGATCAGGGCGACGACCACGCGCCGCCCCTCCGACATCAGTATGTTGTAGGTGCGCGCGGCCGCCTGGGTATCCATGGTCTCGATGCCGATGCCCGCCGTCAGCAGCGGACGCAGCACCTCGGGGCGCAGGAAGCGCTGGCGGCTGCCTGTGCCGATGAGCAGCACTTCGGGAGCGTTGGGGGGCAGGGCGGGCGCGGTATCGGGCTCGTCCAGGAAGGCGAGCGGATCGCGAACCGGTTCGGGCAGGCAGGCGGCCTGGCGCAAGAGTGCGGAAGTGATCTGGTCTGCCGCCCTGACCGGCCATTCGGCGACGGCGCCTTCGGGGCCGAACGCGACCGCGTGGGAAAAACGTACCTGGTTGACTTCGATATATCCGTCACCGTATGCGGTCACGGTATTCAGGGCCGACGCAGGCTCAGTATGCAGCTTCAATAAGGACTCCGGCTTGTTGTGCGGATGATAGCGCATCGCAATGCAGGCATGTTGCGCGCCCAACACGGGGGAAAACGCTATTTTCCCCGTCATTTGCCGGCCTGCCCGCCTTCGGCTAGATTATCGGGTTAGCCCATAATTCCACACCCGCATCAAGGATTCCCGTCATGAGGAACTTTTCGCGCATCGAGCGCCTGCCGCCATACGTTTTCAATATCACGGCCGAATTGAAAATGGCGGCGCGACGGCGGGGGGAGGACATCATCGACATGTCCATGGGCAACCCTGACGGCGCCACGCCGCGCCACATCGTCGACAAGCTAATCGAGGCGGCGAACCGTCCCGACACCCACGGCTATTCCGTATCCAAGGGAATTCCCAGGCTGCGCAAGGCGATTTCCGACTGGTACCAGCGCCGCTATGCCGTGGATATCGATCCGGACAGCGAGGCGATCGTCACCATCGGGTCGAAGGAAGGCCTGGCCCACCTGATGCTGGCCACCCTGGATCGGGGCGACACGGTGCTGGTGCCCAATCCCAGCTACCCCATTCATATTTATGGCGCGGTGATCGCCGGCGCCAATATCCGGTCGGTGCGGATGACGCCCGGGGTGGACTTCTTCGAGGAGCTCGAACGCGCGGTGCGCGAATCCATTCCCAAGCCCAAGATGATGGTGCTGGGCTTCCCCAGCAACCCCACCGCCCAGTGCGTGGACCTGGGCTTCTTCGAGCGTGTGGTCGCGCTGGCCAAGGAGCACGACATCCTGGTAGTGCACGACCTCGCCTACGCGGATATCTGTTTCGACGGCTATGTCGCGCCGTCCATCATGCAGGTGGCGGGCGCGCGCGATGTGGCGGTGGAATTCTTCACCATGAGCAAGAGCTACAACATGGCGGGCTGGCGGATCGGCTTCATGGTGGGCAACCGGGAACTGGTGCACGCATTGGCGCGCATCAAGAGCTATCACGACTACGGGACGTTCACGCCCATCCAGGTGGCGTCGATCGCCGCCCTGGACGGCCCCCAGGACTGCGTCAAGCAGGTCGTGGAACAGTACCGCAGCCGTCGCGACGTACTCGCCCGGGGCCTGCACGAGGCCGGCTGGAATGTGGAAATTCCCAAGGCCTCCATGTATATCTGGGCACAGATTCCGGAGCCCTACAAGGCCCTGGGGTCGCTGGAATTCTCCAAGCGCCTGCTGGCCGACGCCAAGGTCGCCGTGTCCCCCGGGATCGGCTTTGGCGAATACGGTGACGACTATGTGCGCTTCGCGCTCATCGAGAACGAGCAGCGCACCCGCCAGGCTGTGCGCGGCATCAAGGAAATGTTCCGCAAGGACGGATTGCTGAAATGAATCCCATGAAGGTAGGCCTGCTGGGCCTGGGTGTGGTGGGTGGCGGAACCTTCACGGTCCTGTCGCGCAACGCCGAAGAAATCGCACGGCGCGCGGGGCGTCGCATCGAAGTCACCCATATCGCCGTGCGCGATGCCGCCAAGGCGGCCAGCCGCGTCGGCGACGCGGCGGTGGTCACGACCGATCCCTACGAAGTCGTGCGCAATCCGGATATCGACATCGTCGTCGAGCTGATCGGCGGCGATACGCTGGCCCGCGAACTGGTGCTGCAAGCCATCGCCGAGGGCAAGCATGTGGTCACGGCCAACAAGGCGCTGCTGGCCAAGCATGGCAACGAGATTTTCGCGGCCGCCTCCGCGCGCGGGGTCATGGTGGCGTTCGAGGCCGCGGTGGCCGGCGGCATTCCCATTATCAAGGCGATCCGCGAGGGGCTGACCGCCAACCGCATCGAATGGGTGGCCGGCATCATCAACGGCACCACGAATTTCATCCTGTCCGAAATG
Source organism: Bordetella sp. (assembly GCF_057362025.1). Classification (NCBI taxonomy): domain Bacteria; kingdom Pseudomonadati; phylum Pseudomonadota; class Betaproteobacteria; order Burkholderiales; family Alcaligenaceae; genus Bordetella; species Bordetella sp. Next base: position 37,873 of record NZ_JBMQQZ010000020.1, read on the forward strand.
CGCACGCGCGGGCAGCCTTTCGCGGAAGTCCTGGCCGAGGCGCAGCGCCTGGGCTATGCCGAGGCCGATCCCACTTTCGATATCGAGGGCATCGATGCCGCGCATAAGTTGACGCTGCTGGCGTCGCTGGCGTTCGGCGTGCCGGTGCAGTTCGACAAGGCCTATGTGGAAGGGATCTCCGCGCTGGCGCAGGAAGATATCGCGCATGCCGAGCGGCTGGGCTATCGCATCAAGCTGCTGGGTATGACGCGTCGCCGCCCGGATGGCATCGAATTGCGGGTGCATCCCGCGCTGATCCCGGCCGAACGCCTGCTGGCGAACGTGGAAGGCCCCATGAACGCCGTGATGGTGCGCGGCGATGCGGTGGGTCCCACCTTGTACTACGGCCAGGGCGCCGGCGAGGAGCCCACCGCATCGGCCGTGGTGGCCGATCTGGTGGACGTTACGCGCCTGCACACGGCCGATCCGGGCAATCGCGTGCCGCACCTGGCGTTCCAGCCGGACGCCATGTCGGACACGCCCATCCTGTCGATCGATAAAGTATCGACGTCCTTCTACCTGCGCCTGCGGGTCGATGACCAGCCTGGCGTGCTGGCGGATATTGCGCGCGTCCTGGCGGAACACCGGATCTCCATCGGCTCCATGATCCAGCAGCCCTCGCATATCGGCGGCGCCGACATCATTTTCCTGACGCACCAGGCCGTCGAAGGCGATGTCAGCACGGCTATCGGCCGCATCGAAGGCCTGCCTTTCGTGCGTTCGCGGGTCACCCGCATCCGCATGGAGTCCCTGTCATGAAATACGTTTCCACCCGTGGCGGCATGGCGCCGCAGAACTTTTCCGACATCCTGCTGGAAGGCCTGGCGCCCGACGGCGGCCTGGCCGTTCCCGAAGTCCTGCCGCGCCTGTCGACCGATACGCTGGCGGCCTGGCGCGGCCTGCCGTATGCCGATCTGGCGTTCGAGGTCCTGCGCCTGTTCGCCGACGACATTCCCGCTGACGACCTGCATCGCCTGACGCGCGCGGCCTATACGGAACAGATATTCGGCAGCGAGGATATCGTGCCGCTGCGGCCGCTGACGGATGGAATGAGCCTGCTGGGCCTGTCCGACGGGCCGACGCTGGCGTTCAAGGATATGGCCATGCAGTTCCTGGGCCAGGTCTTCGAATACGTGCTGGCCAAACGTGGAACGACGCTGAACATCCTGGGCGCGACCTCGGGCGACACGGGGTCGGCGGCGGAGTACGCGCTGCGCGGCAAGAAGGGCGTGGCGGTATTCATGCTGTCGCCCCACGGCCGCATGAGTCCGTTCCAGCGTGCGCAGATGTACTCGCTGCAGGATGCGAACATCCACAACATCGCCGTGCGCGGCGTCTTCGACGATTGCCAGGACATCGTCAAGCTGCTGGCTGGCGACCTGGAATTCAAGGCGTCCTGCCGGCTGGGCGCTGTCAATTCGATCAACTGGGCGCGTATCGCTGCCCAGGTGGTGTATTACATCCACGGCTGGCTGCGCGCCACGACGCGCGCCGACCAGCAGGTGTCTTTCGCCGTGCCCTCGGGCAATTTCGGCAATATCCTGGCCGGTCATATCGCCCGCCGCATGGGCTTGCCGGTGCGCCGCCTGGTACTGGCCACCAACGAGAACAACGTGCTGGAGGAATTCCTCCGCACCGGGATCTACCGGCCGCGCTCGGCCGTGGATACCTACGCCACGTCCAGTCCGTCGATGGATATTTCGCGCGCGTCCAACTTCGAGCGTTTTGTTTACGATCTGGTCGGGGGCGACGCGGCGCGGGTGAATGCCTTGTGGCGCGAACTGGCGGAAACCGGGCAGTTCGACCTGTCGGCGATGCGCGGTTCGTTCACTTCCGAGTACGGTTTCGTCGGCGGGGTCAGCACGCATGCGGATCGCCTGGCGACCATCCAGTCGACGTATGACGACAGCGGCGTGCTGATCGATCCCCATACGGCCGATGGCGTGAAGGTGGCGCGTGCCTATATGGAAACCGGTGTGCCGATGCTGGTGCTGGAAACGGCGTTGCCGGCAAAGTTCTCCGACACCATCCAGGAAGCCCTCGGCCGCCCGGTGCCGCCGCCATCCGGGATGGCGGACCTGGAGTCGCTGCCGCAGCGGGTGCAGATCATGGACTGCGATGCGCAGGCAGTGAAGGCCTACGTCAAGGCGCACGCGGTATTGTAGGAAGCGCCAGCCGGAGAAGGCCGGGCGTGGCCCGGCCTTCCCGCGATCCTCGTTGTTTCAATGACCGTCTTTGGGCATCCGGGCCGCGCGGGCCGGGGCGATTCATCCACGCCCGGCCGTTGCAGTCCCCCCGGCCAGTACCTCGGGATTCACCAGATTCGTGGGCGCGCCCGCGCAGAATGCATTGATGTTGTCGAACGCCGTGCCGAAGTAGGCTTCGTAATTGTCTTTTTCGACAAAGCCCAGGTGCGGTGTGCACAGGGCGTTGTCCATGCCCAGCAGCGGATGGTCCGCCCCAAGGATGGGTTCGGATTCGAAGGTATCGATAGCCGCGTAGCCGGGGCGGCCGGCGCGCAAGGCGGCTTCCAGCGCCCCCGGCGCGATTAGCTCGGCGCGGCTGGTATTGACGATCAATGCCGATGTCTTCATGCGCGCCAGGTCCGCGGGACCGATAACACCCTGCGTGCCGGGGCCCAAGCGCAAGTGCAGGGTCAGCACATCGCTGCCGGCGAAGAAATCGTCGCGGCTGGGCGCGACTTCGATACCATCCTCGCGTGCCTGCCGCGTGGAATCGGGCCCGCCCCATACCCAGACCCGCATGCCGAAAGCGCGGCCGTAGTTCGCGACCTGGCGCCCGATGCGTCCGTAGCTCCAGACGCCCAGGCGTTGTCCGCGCAGTTCCTGGCCCAGCGTGCCTTGCCACAGGCCGGCGCGCAGGCGGTTCGCCTCGGTCACCAGGTGGCGCCGGCTGGCCAGCATCAGCGCCCAGGTCAGCTCGGCGGTGGCCGCGCCGGACCCTGACCCTTCCGCCACCGCCACGCCGTGCGCGGTGCAGGCGGCCACGTCGAGGTGCGGAGCCACCTTGCCGATCTGGCTGATCAGGCGCAGGCGGGGCAGGCGGCGCAGCAGCGCTTCGCCGACCTGGGTGCGTTCGCGTGTCAGCACGATGGCCTCGGCGTCGCGAAAGCGCTCGGCCAGCGCATCGATATCCTTCACGTTGTCGTGGAAGATCGTCACGTCGTGGCCGGCGAGCCGGGCATAGCAGTCCAGGCCGCGTACGCAGTCCTGGTAGTCGTCGGGGATGGCGATACGCATGGATGTCTCTTGAAAAGTGCGTTGCGCGCGGTGAGGCGCTCGACGGGGCCGGCGATCAGCGGATGGAGATGTGCAGGCGGCCGATCGTGTCCTTCCACTGCGCCAGATCGTCGTGGATCAGGCTGGCGAATTGCGCGGACGGCCGCAAGGTCTTGTCCGGCAGGGGCGGCGATTGGGCCAGCGCGGCGCTGGGCAGCCATGAGGCGGCTGGGACGCCGCCGGCCGCCGTGAGCAAACGGCGGCGGGAAGGTGAATGCTGCATATCGTGTCTCCACATCCGGCAATATGGCGCCGGCCTAACGCGGGCCGCAGGTCGTGGGCACGCGTGCTTGTTTGTGCGGCCAGTGTAGAGGACGGCAGCGGGCCGGCGCGGCATTCATTTCCATGCAGTGGAATTGGCCGTTTCGCCTTCCGCACCAACGGCGTACCACCCGGAGTATCGGCGGCGCGCCCGGGCAGGGCTAGAATGCGGCGATGACTCGCGCCACGACGCTCCCCCAGCCCGATCAGGCAGCCCTGCGCATCGAAGGGCTGTGCAAGCGCTACAACGGGCGGCCCATCGTTCAGGATCTTTCGTTTTTCCTGCGGCGCGGCGAATGCTATGGACTGCTGGGGCCCAACGGCGCCGGCAAGACGACGACGCTGCGCACGCTGCTGGGACTGACTCCTTACGATGGCGGCCGCATCGAGCTGCTGGCTCATCCGATCCCGTCCCAGGCCAGCCAGGCGCGCATGAAAGTGGGCGTGGTCCCGCAGATGGACAACCTGGATCCGGATTTCACCGTGGCGGAGAACCTGCTGGTCTTCGGGCGCTATTTCGGCCTGCGCGATGCGCAGATCCGCGAGCGCATTCCGGGCCTGCTGGAGTTCGCCGCGTTGACGGCCAAGGCGCGATCGCGCATCGGCGAGTTGTCCGGCGGCATGAAGCGGCGGCTGACGCTGGCACGCGCCATGATCAACGACCCGGATTTGATCGTGATGGACGAACCCACCACCGGACTGGATCCGCAGGCACGCCATTTGATCTGGGAACGCCTGAGAACCCTGCTGGCGCGCGGCAAGACTATCCTGCTGACCACGCATTTCATGGACGAGGCGGAACGGTTGTGCCATAGGCTGGGCGTGATCGACCGCGGACGCATGATCGCCGAAGGCACGCCACGCGCGCTGATCGAAAAGTACGTCGAACCGCAGGTGGTGGAGATCTATGGCGACGGCTTGCCGGACTGGCTGCAGCGCCAGCAGGCCGGGCTGCCTGCCCGTGTGGAAGTCAGCGGGGAAACGGCGTTCTGCTATACCGACGATGCCGAGCCCATCGTCCGCGCGCTGCGCGGCGAGACGGGCTTGCGCTATCTGCATCGGCCCGCCAATCTGGAAGACCTGTTCCTGCGGCTGACGGGCCGCGATATGCGCGAGGACACCTAGCGATGGCGGCATCCGACAACGCGGCCACGGTGCGCCCGGCCATGCCGGGCCTGTGGCGCTGGCCATGGCCGAGCGCCCGCAGCTTCGCCGTGATCCGTCGCAATTTTCTGGTGTGGCGCAAGACGGCGCTGACGACCATTCTGGGCGACGTGCTGGACCCCATGGTGGCGCTGCTGGCGCTGGGCTACGGGTTGGGCGGCATGCTGCCCGGCGTGGAAGGCGTGCCTTACGTCACGTATCTGTCGGCTGGCTCGATCTGCGTGGGCGCGCTGTACGGCGCCACTTTCGAGGCCACCTACAGCGCGTTTTCGCGCCTGCAGATACAGCGTACCTGGGACGCGATGCTGAACACGCCGCTCAGCCTGGACGACGTGGTGTGGGCCGAAATCCTGTGGGCCGCGGCCAAGGCCATGAAAAGCGGCATCGCCATTCTGCTGGTGGTGATCGCCCTGGATATTTCGCGCGCCGGTACGCTTGCGTGGATTCCCCTGGTGTTGCTGCCGATGGGCGTGCTGTTCGCCGCCATGTCGATGATCGTCAGCGCGCTGGCACGCGGCTATGACTTCTTCATGTACTACTTCACGCTGGTCATTACGCCCATGGTTTTCCTATCCGGCGTGTTCTTTCCGGTGTCGCAGCTGCCGGCGCCGTTGGTCGCCGTGATGCGCTGGCTGCCGCTGTCGCCCGCGGTCGACATCCTGCGACCGCTGGTGCTGGGGCACTGTCCTCCGGCGCTATGGGCCGACCTGATTCAGCTGATTGTCACGGGGGTGGCGGCGGTGTGGGGCGCGGCCGTGTTGATGCGCCGGCGTTTATTGCGATAATCCCCCCTTGTCTTCATCGGGACGCGCGCATGCGCGCGCGTGGCGGTCATGTTCACTGTCGGGAATTTCCTCGCGATCGGTATCGGCGCCACCCTGGGCGCCTGGCTGCGTTGGGTGCTGGGGCTGTTCTTCAACGCGGGCGCCTGGCCGTGGGGCACCATGGCGGCGAATCTGTTGGGGGGATACCTGATCGGCGTCATGGTCGCCCTGGTCGCCGGGCACCCGGACTGGCCGGCGTGGATACGTTTGGCGTGCATCACCGGTTTCCTGGGCGGGCTGACCACTTTCTCGACGTTTTCGGCCGAGACCGTCGCCTTCATCGAAGAGGGTGCCTACGGGGTGGCGCTGGCCTACGCGGGCATCAGCCTGGCGGGCTCGCTGCTCTTGACGGCGGCGGGGCTCTATACCGTACGCAGTCTGGCCTGAGCCGCCAACGAAGCCCGGCCAACGGAGGGCGCGCGACGCGGCCGGATCGCGCGCCACCGTTATTCCGGTTGTGCGGAAGGCAAAGGACCGTGCTGCTTCAGCGTGCGCCGCGCGACAGGATCGCGGCCGCCGCGCGCAGGCCGCCGCGCACGGCGCCTTCCAGTACGGCCGGATACCCCGTATCGGTCCAGTCCCCGGCCAGCGCCAGGTTCGGCCAGGCCGTTTTCTGCGTGGGTCGCGCGACGTCCGGCAAGGCCAGGAATGTCGCGCGTTTGTCGATCAGCAGCGCGGATCCCACCACGGGCGGCATGGGCGGCAAGCCGCGTCGGGCGGCCTGCTCGCGCACTTGTCCGGCGATCGCGGCGATCGCCTGCTGGCGGTCCCGTTCAACCACCGACGCGGCCGCGCTTATCACCACCGCGAGTTCGGTGGCACCGCCCGCATGGCCGGCCAGCGACGTTTTATCGAAGATCCATTGGCCGTGGTGTCCGCGGGCCGGGTCGTCCGCCAGCATCATCATGCATCGCGGCAGTGGCCAGGATGCGGCCAGCTTCAGCGTCAATGTGGCGATGGGCGAGTGCGGCATATCCGCCAGACCGGTCGCCAGCGCATGCGCGGCACCCTGCGCCAACATCCGCGCCGCGCCCTGAGGCGGGACGGCGATCACGGCGGCGTCATAGCGGTCGCCATCGACCACGACGCCGTTCGCGTCCGGCGCCACGCTGTGCACGGGATGGCCGTAGCGCATATGCACGCGCGCCGCGGCGGCGTCGGGCCACAGGGCCGACAGATCCACGCGCGGCAACAGGATGTCGGTAGCCGCGCGCGGGCCGCCCAGGCTGTCGCGCAGCACGTTGGCATAGAGCTGGGCGCAGGCCTGTCCGATGGGCGTGTTGAGCGCGGCCAGGCACAAGGGTTCCCACAGCAGGCGCGTGGCCGGCGCGGACTGGCCGTGGCGGTCGAGCATGGCCCGGACGGTTGCGCCTTGCGGCACGCGCCAGCCCGCGGCACGCAGGCCGCGCATCAGCCGCATGCAGCCCAGCCGGTCGCGCCAGGACAGGCCGCGTGCCGACAGCAGGGCCACCGCGGCATGCCACGGTGCCGGCAGGCGTGGCGCCGCCAGCGCGAAGCCGCCATCCAGCGCCGCCAGATTCAGCGGTTGTCGCAGGAACAGCGTATCGGGATCGCGTCCCAGGCGACGCATAAGTGCCAGCGTGTCGGTGTAGGCGCCCAGCAGGATGTGCTGGCCGTTGTCCAGCGGCGTGGCGAATTCCTCGTCGCCCGGCCGGCCCACGCGCTTGGCGCGCCCGCCAGGCGTGTGCGCCGTTTCGTACACCGTGACATCGCAGCCGGCTTCCCGCAGGGCCGTTGCCGCGGCCAGGCCCGACCAGCCGGCGCCGACGATGGCAGTTTTCATCGCGCCAGTCGGCGCACCAGCCCGCGGCCGCCGCCGACCCAGGTTTTCCAGGCCAGCCACAGCTTGCGCACGGGCGTCAGCGAAATGCGCTGGTGCAGCACTTGCCAGTCGTCGCGTTCGATCTCGTCCAGCAGCGCATGGTAAATGGCAGCCATCATCAGGCCCGGCCGTTGCGCCCGCCGGTCCGCTTCCGGCAGCGCCGACATCGCTTCCGTGTACAGCGCGCGCGCGCGCGCCGCCTGGAAGGCCATCAAGGCGCTGAAACCGGGCGAGTAGCGGCCGTTCAGGATATCCGCCGCCTTGACGTCGAACTGCTGCAGGTCTTCGATGGGCAGGTAGATCCGGCCGCGGCGCGCGTCGTCCCCGACGTCGCGGATGATGTTGGTCATCTGGAACGCCAGCCCGAGTTTCTCGGCATAGACCAGGGTGGACGGATCGGTGTAGCCGAAGATCGCGGCGGACATTTCGCCGATGACGCCCGCGACGTGCCAGCAGTACTTGCGCAGGCCGGGCCAGTCCAGGTAGCGCGTCTGGTCCAGGTCCATTTCCATGCCGTCGACCACCGCCAGCATGCGGTCGCGCGGGATACCGTAGACCTGCAGATGCGGCTCCAGCGCGCGCGTCACCGGATGTTCCGGCTTGCCGCCGTACATGCGGTCGATCTCGGTGCGCCACCATGCCAGCTTGATGCGGGCCACGGAGACATCGCTGACTTCGTCGACCACGTCGTCCACCTCGCGGCCAAAGGCATACAGCGCGGTGATCGCGCGCCGCCGTTCCGGAGGCAGGAACAGGAAAGCGTAATAAAAGCTGGATCCGCTCTTGGCGGCCTTGTCCTGGCAGTATTCGTCGGGAGTCATTTCAGTGATCCATTACGCCTTGCGCCACACGCGCCACATCATGACGACCCAATCTTTCGCGCCCAGTCGGGGGCGATTCAAGAACACGTCGTAGCGTGCCTGCTCGATGCGTTCCAGTATACGGAGCGCGCCCTGGACCACCAGCCGCAGCTCCAGGCCGACGCGGCCCGGCAGGCGGCGGGGCAGGGCGGCGCCGGAGTTTAACAGCGACCGCGTCCGGCCGATCATCTCCGCCATCAGCGATTCCCAGGCCGGCGTCAGCCGGCAGGTGGCGATGTCCTCTTCCGTGACGCGATGCCGGCGCAGCGCGTCCTGCGGCAGGTATATGCGGTCCTTGCGCCAATCGATATGCACGTCCTGCCAGAAATTCGTGAGTTGCAGCGCGGTGCAGATCGCATCGGCGTCGCGCAGATTGTCCGGGCTTTCGGCCCCATACAGCGCGAGCATCAGCCGGCCGACCGGATTGGCCGATCGGGAACAATAATCCAGCAGCGCGGCATCGTCGGCGTAGCGCTTGACCGCCACGTCCTGTTCGAACGCCGACAGCAGGTCGTAGAACGGCGTGATGGGCAATTGATGGCGCGCGATGGTCGCGGCGAGCGGGTCGAAGATCGGCGCCAGCGCCGGGTCGGCCACGACGCGCTCGCCTGGCTTGCCCTGGGCGATGCGGTGCAGTTCGGCGCGGTATGCGGCCAGCGCGGCCAGCCGGCTGGCGTCGTCCGCGCTGCCTTCGTCGGCGATATCGTCGGCGCTGCGCGCGAAGCGGTAGATATCGCCGACCGCCACGCGCAGCCGGCGCGGCAGCAGGATCGATGCGACAGGGAAGTTTTCGTAGTGGTCGACGGCCATAGCGGCGGATAGGCGCCCGTTCCGTGGGATCGGGCATTTTATGCTGTCACGGCATGGGCGGTATGCGGATGGGGTAGACTTACCGGGCTCCAGGATAGCTGCCATGCCCAGACCGATTTCCGTCACTATTTCCGTTTCCGCCCTGTCGCACAACCTGGCCGTCGTCCGCCGGCATCTCGATCAGGCTGCTGCGTCGGCGTCCAGGGCGGACGGCACGCAATGGGTGGCGCCGTCCATCTGGGCGGTCATCAAAGCGCACAGCTATGGCCACGGGACGGCACAGGGTGTAGAGGGTTTCGCGCAGGCCGATGGGTTGGCGATGCTGGACCTTGCCGAAGCCCTGGAATGCCGCGAATCGGGATTCGCCCGGCCCATCCTGCTGCTGGAAGGATGTTTCGAACCGGCGGACCTGGAACTGGCCGACCGTTATCGCCTGACCTCCGTCGTGCATAGCCGCGAACAGCTGGAGATGCTCGCGCATAGCCGACCCGCGCGCCCGCTGGACGTCCTGGTCAAACTGAACAGCGGCATGAACCGGCTGGGCTTCGCCCCCGACGCCTATCGGGCCGCGCATGCGCGCGCGCTGGAATTGCGCGACCGGGGCATCGTGGGCAGCATCGGCCGCATGACGCATTTCGCCAACGCCGACGGCCCCGCCGGCGTCGCGGAACAACTGGCGGTCTTCCAGCGGGTGACGGGCGATCTGCCGGGGCCGGTCAGCATAGCCAATTCCGCCGCCACGTTGCGCTATCCGGAAATCGCGCTGGCGCGTCCGGGGACGGCAAGCTGGGTACGTCCCGGCATCTGCCTGTATGGCGCCTCGCCGTTCGCCGATGCCGATGCGGCTTCGTTCGGCTTGAAACCGGCCATGTCGCTGCGCTCGCGCCTCATCGCCACGCAGGAGCTGCGGGCGGGGGATGCGGTGGGATATGGCAGTCTCTTCACGGCGGATGCGCCCATCCGGATCGGCGTGGTCGCTTGTGGCTATGCCGACGGCTATCCCCGCCATGCCGGCACCGGTACCCCGGTCGTCGTGGCCGGCACCCGCACCCGGCTGCTTGGCCGCGTGTCGATGGATATGCTGGCGGTGGACCTGACGCCCGTACCGGACGCCGGCGTCGGCGCCCCGGTTTCCCTTTGGGGCGCCGACGGCCCCTCGGTGGACGAAGTCGCGCAGGCGGCCGGCACCATCGGCTACGAATTGCTGTGCGCACTGGCCAAGCGCGTGCCGGTGCGTACCGTTTCCTGAGCCTTTTATCGTGCGCCCGCGAGTTCGGCGCGTATCCTGTCGCCGTGCTCGTCGATCATGGGCGCGCGCTCGGAAAATGCCGGATCGTAGCCGGGCCGGGTGCGAACGGGCGTGCGTACGGCCCGATACGAAAAGCCATCCGCCTCGACATTGACGAACAGCCCGCGCGCTTTCAATTGCTCGTTGTCGGCCATTGCGGGAATGGAGTTGATCGGGCTGCACGGGATGCCTGCTTCGCCGATGACCTTCAGCCAGTGTTCGCGTCCAGCCTTGCCCAAATGCGCTTCGAGCTCACCCTTGAGCGCTTCGCCGTTTGCCAACCGGTCCTTGGGCGTCCGGTACAGCGGGTGTTCCTGGAGTTCCGGTAAGCCGATTGCCTTCACCAGGTTGCGGTACATCGCGTCGCCGACGGTGCAAATGACGATATAGCCATCGGCGCAGGCGAACGTATCGAAGGGCGTGATAAGCGGATGACGGGATCCTACCCGCCCGGGCTCCTCGCCCGTGACATTGTGGCGCATGTAATGGCTTTCCAGCAGCGCCACCTGGCAATCCAGCATGGCGACATCCACCCGGCTGCCGCGGCCGGTGCGTCGGCGTTCGTGGACCGCCGCAAGGATGGCCAGTGCCGCATAAACGCCCGCGCACAGGTCGCCGATGGAGGTTCCGACCCGTGTGGGCGGGCCGTCGGGATGGCCATTGATGCTCATCATTCCGCTAAGTGCCTGCACGACCAGATCGTATGCGGGGAGATCGCGCCAGGGGCCCGTTTGGCCGAAGCCCGAGATGGACCCGTATACGAGCGAGGGATATCGCCCGGCGAGGAAGTCGGCGGAGTAGCCCAGCTTGTCCATGACGCCGGGACGGAAGTTTTCGACCAGGATGTCGGCGCCTTCGAGCATGTTCTCGAGGATCGCGCGGTGTTCGGGGTTCTTCAGGTCGAGCGCTATCGACTCCTTGCCGCGGTTGATCGACATGAAGTAGGCAGATTTCCCGTCTTCGATAGGGGGCACATAGCGCGAATCGTCGCCGTTGCCGGGGCTCTCGATCTTGACGACGCGTGCCCCGAGGTCGGCGAGCAGCAGCGTGCAGTAAGGGCCGGACAAATAGCGCGTCAGGTCGACGACGATCAGGTCGCTGAGGGGGCCGGTCTTGCCGGAGCGGGAAAGTGCCATGTATGCCTCTCTAGGTTTCCTCGGATGGGAGGGATGCCGCCCGGCTCGTGTCCGCGATGAACCCGTCGGGCAATGTCATTAGGAATTCGGCGAACGACCTGCCGGCCACCGCGATGTGATCGACCGCGGCGCGGAATGCCGCCATTTCGTCCTGCTTTTCGATCGCTTCCAGGATGCGTCGGTGGTCGGCCGCGGATTCCGTCATGCGTCCTGGCTGGTGAAAGTTATTGCGTCGGTACAACTGCGACCGCTTGCGCAGGATGGTGACCTCCCGGGTCAGGAAATCATTGCGGCAGCTGGCGTAAAGCAACTCGTGGAACGCCATGTTCTCGCGGGCGTAAGCCTCGACATCGCCCTGGGCGGCCGCCCGGTCGCAGCGGTCGACGAACTCGCGTAGCGAGGCTATGGCCTCCGGAGCGATGCGGCGGGCGGCCAACATGGCGCACAACCCTTCCTGGTAAGCCAGCAATTCGAGGAGCGCGAGCAGATCCTTGCTGGAAAGTTTCGCGACAAAGGCGCCGCCTCGCGAAACGCGATAAGCCAATCCCTGGACCTCCAGCAGCTGGATGGCTTCCCGGATAGGCGTGCGGGAAACGCCGTAGCGCTCCGCCAGCACCAGTTCATCGAGCGGTTCTCCCGGGGCGTAGGCGCCAGCCAACATGTCTTCCTCGATCTTGTCGCGGATGACAAGGGCGAAGTTGGTCTTGACCTTCTCTTTCATATTGCAAACCTCAATGTATAAATTATAGAATGAGCCATATAAATTACGCAAACGGACTTACGAATTAAATGAGCACAGAAAAACCATCACAAGCACCGTCCCTGAATGTGGAAGGATACTTGGCGCGCATCACGCTGCGTCGCCCCGCCTATGCGAACCGTCTGGAGCCCGAGGATCTCGGCGTCCTGCTGGACTTCTGCGCCCGGCTGTCCGCCGACCGGACGATCCGCGCCGTGGTGCTGGAGGGGGAGGGACGGCACTTCTGCTCCGGGTATGACATTCGGCACATCATGTCCATCGCCGGCAATGCACCCAGCGGCCCGCTCGAGAACCCCTTCGAGGCTGTAGTGGAAGCGGTGGAACGGCTGCCCCAACCCACGATCGCACGCCTGCATGGCGGGGTGTACGGCGGCGCGACGGACCTTGTGTTGGCGTGTGACCTGCGCATCGGGACCCCGGCCACGGAAATGTTCATGCCGGCCGCCCAGCTGGGGCTGCTGTACTACCCGTCGGGCATACGGCGGTTTACCGAGCGCCTCGGCGCGCGCTACGCCAAGGAATTGTTCCTGCTGGGAGAGAAACTCGACGCGGCTCGCATGCTCCGCATGGGTTTTCTCAATGAACTGGTTGCCGACGATGAACTGGACACCCGTGTCGCTCAGCTGAGCTCACGCTTATGCGAGCAGGCCCCATTGGCCATTCGCGGCGCCAAGCATGCCATCGATGCGATGGCCCGCGGCGACTTCGACCTGGCCGCTTTCAAGGCGCGTGAAGCCGAGACATTGCGTTCGGCGGATCTCAAGGAAGGCGTGGCCGCGTGGACCGAGAAGCGGGTCCCCAAATTCCAAGGCCACTGAGCCGCTCCGCCACGTTCAGGACGGGGCGGGCGCTGCCCCGGCATATCGCCATCCCGATTCTTGACGCAGACCCCAACCACCCCATGGACACGAGGAGACATCAATGTCCGCCATTACCCATCGTAAGTTACTTCTTGCAGTATCCGCGCTTTCTTTGTCACTGCTGGGCGCCGCCGCTAATGCGGCAGACTACCCATCGCGGCCGGTTCGTCTGATCGTCACCTACCCGCCCGGCGGGGGCGCGGATATCGTCGCTCGTCTGGTCGCCGCAAAAATGACGACATCCCTCGGCGAACAATTCATTGTCGAGAACCGTCCCGGGGCGAATGGGCAGATAGGCGCGAATACGCTGGCACGCAGCGCGCCGGACGGCTATACCGTGATGCTGGACGCTACGGGGTTTTCCATCAATCCCGCCCTTTATGCGTCATTGCCTTACGATGCGAAGAAGGACTTCATTCCGGTGTCGGTGCTGGTGAAGTTTCCCAATATCCTCGTGAAGAACCCGAAGTTTCCCGTCGACGATGTGAAATCGCTGGTCGACCTGGTGCACAAGGAACCAGGCAAGATTTCGTATGCATCATCCGGCACGGGTTCGGTACAGCACCTCGCGGGCGCGCTTTTCGCCAGCAAGATCAAAGGCCAGCTTTCGCATATTCCCTATAAGGGCGGCGGTCCGGCCTTGACGGATGTGGCCGGCGGTCAGCTGCCGATCATGTTCGCCAATGGCGCTTCGGCACTGCCCTTCATTCAAAGCGGTAAGGTCACGCCGCTCGCGACCACCGGCGCCAAGCGCAGCGCCGCCTTGCCCGCCATCCCTACGATGACCGAGGCCGGTACGCCGATGCAGGCCTATGAATGGAACGCGTTGTTCGTGCCCGCCGGTACTCCGGCGGCTGTCGTCGATAAGCTCGCGGCCGCGGCGCATGCCGCGGTCAACGACCCCACGGTACGCAAGCAGTTGATCGACATGGGCGGCGAGCCCATGGGCGCATCTCCTGCCGACTCCGCGCAGTTCATCGCGGACCAGATGCATATGTGGAAAAACGTTATCGCGGAAAACCACATCAAGGCCAACTGATGCGCGCGGGCGGGCACCGGCGTTAGAGGAGTAATCGCATGTACGAGATCGATGTGCTGGTCCAAGGATTCCCTGGCCGCAGCCTGTTTCACGGGACGCTGGGCTGGAGCACCATCACGCTGCTGCGTGGCGCGGGCCGCCGCGTTCTCGTGGACGTCGGAGCATTCGGTGTGCGTCATTTACTGGCAAGGCAACTGGCCGAGCTGGGGGTGCGGCCGGAGGACATCACGGACGTCGTCCTGACGCACGCACATTATGACCATGCCGTGAACTTCACGCTGTTTCCCAACGCCACCGTATGGATAGGCGCGCGGGAACTCGAATGGGCGGCTGCCAGGGGGCCAGGCTTCGACCCCTTGCCGGAACTCTATGTGCGGGAGCTCGCGACCTCCGCAGGCACACGGCTGATAAGCGCGGGAGACTCCTTCCTGCCCGGGTTTCTCGCCGTCGGTGCGCCCGGACATACTCCGGGCCATCTGCTTTTCTACGTCGAGGGATCGGAACACCCTTTGCTCTTCACGGGAGATGCCGCCAAGAACCGGGCGGAGCTGCTCTCCATGTCGGTAGCCGACACGTACGACCCGGACGCCAGCCGGGACACGCTTGCCTTGATCTGGCAATACTGGGCGCGGGAGCCGCGTACCTTATTGATACCTGGACACGACCTGTGCATGCGGCTCGACGAAGATATGCAGCCCCGCTATGTCGGCGAGCGGAATGCAGCCATGCATGTCTGGATGGGCAATTCCATGGAACCGGGGCGCATCGATCTGTGCCGCTGCGGCGACACCCACACCTTCAGTCCAAACGCGCCCCCGACGCTTCGATGACCTTCTTCCATTTCGCCGACTCGGCCTGGATCAGCTCGCGCATGGCCTGCGGCGTACTGCTTTGCGGCAGCAGCCCGATTTCGATCATGCGCGCGCGCTATGCCGGCGCAGGCAAATCAGGTATGCAGGCGGACGCCGCTTCGGTAAACCGGCGTATCGGGCCGCTTACGGCGTGATGGCGCCACGCCACACGCCATCCTGGGCGAGCTGTCGCGCCAATTGGATCAGTATCACCCGTGTCGCCAGGCCGGCTGGGGATAGCTCGTCGTCCGAAAAGCTGGCCAGCAGGCAGGGGCGGCGCATTGATGTGTCCTCGATCGGTATGGCGCGCAGCAATGCGTCCTCGCCCATGGTTTCGCTTTCCGATGAAAGCATGGACAGCACGGCGCCAGGCTGTACGGTCGCGCCCAGGCCCGCGCGGACGGCCCGCATCAGGCTATGCGCCCCTTCGATTTCCAGCACCACGTTGGGCGTCTGGTTCACCGATTGAAAACTGCTGGTAAGCAGGTCGCGCAGGGCATGGCCGTTTCCCGGCATGATCAGGGGCAGGTCGCCTATCTGGCTGACCCTTACGCTTTTGGCGGAGGCCAACGTGGAAGGGAGTGCCGGCAAATCCGTTCTCGCCACCACGAACAACCGTTCGTCCAGCAGGGGCGTGACGCTCCATCGCCTGGGGTCATTGGCCTCGAACAGCAGCGCCAGGTCCAGCTGCCGGGAATTCAGTAAGGCGGCCAGGTGGCTGGTAGGCGCTTCGATGATCCTGACCCGGACCGTCGGATAGCGTTCGCGCATCGCCTGCAGCAGCGGCACCGCCAGGACGGCCGCGGTCGTGGTGGCCATGCCGACGCTGACCTGGCCGGAAAACCTGCCCTGTTTCGCCACGGCCGCCGCGATGTCGACCTGCCGCAGAATCACCTGCGCCTGATGCCAAAAGTCCAGGCCTGCTTCCGTGGGGAATACGCCGGTGGAACGCCGCTGCAGCAGCCGGGTGGCCAGCTCGTTTTCCAGTTGGCTGATTTGCTGGCTCAGTGTCGACGTGGCGATGCCAAGCTCAAGGGCTGCCCGTCCCATGCTGCTGAGTTCGACGACACGGACGAAGGATCGAAGCTGTCTGAGTTCCATGAATGTGGGGAAGGCGTACGCCCTGGCCATCCGTGCGGCCCGGCGAAGTGGCCAGGCGGCGATCCGGCGGCGAAAGCATAGCACTCGCGGATTCCGCCGCTCTCGCGCCGGCGCCCTTCGTTTGCGCCAAACGGCCGTTTGGCAGGACCGAATGCGGTTTGCGCGCGGACCCGTCACACTAGGCAGATCAAACGTAACCCAGAAAAAAAGTACCGGCGCCAACGCCTGTCCGGAGACACCAGCAGCTCGGCCTGCGGGGCGGTCGCGGCCAATGCAACTGCGCCAAGCCCGATAAACAAATGGCATCGCAGATCAGACCCAGGGTTTTGCAACGCATTCTTTCCCTCGACGACTTTCAGCGGCAGGCCCATCGCATCCTGCCCGGCGCGGTCTACGAGTATGTCGCCGGGGGCACGGAGGACACGCGCACGCTGAAGGAGAACCGCGCGGTGTTCGACGAGTACCTGCTGGTCACGCGGGTCATGCGCGATGTGTCAAAGCGGTCCCTTGCCACCGCGCTGTTCGGCGAACACTGGGCCGCGCCCTTCGGTATCTGCCCCATGGGGCTTTCGGCGCTCGCCGCCTATCGGGGTGACATCGCGCTGGCGCGCGCGGCCAAGGCCTTCTCTATTCCCATGATCGTCAGCGGTACCTCGACGATCCGCATGGAAGACATCATCGCCGTCAATCCGGACGCCTGGTTCCAGGCCTACCTGCCCGGGGACCTGGAGCGTACGACCGCGCTGCTGCAGCGCATAAAGACCGCCGGGTACCGCAAGCTGGTGCTGACCTTCGATACCTTTGTCGGGGCAAGCCGGGAAAACCAGGTCCGCGCGGGATTTACCACGCCCTTGCGCCCCAGCCTTTCCCTGGCGTGGGATGGCCTTTCGCATCCGCGCTGGCTGGCACGGGTTCTCCTGCGGACATTGCTGCGCTCCGGCATGCCGCATTTCGAGAACTCGTTCGCCACGCGGGGCGCGCCCATTATCTCGGCCAATGCCATCCGGGATCATGCCCCGAAGGACCATATGGACTGGGAGCGGTTCTCCATGATCCGGGCTTCCTGGACGGGCAAACTGATCGTCAAGGGGCTGCTGCATCCGGAAGACTGCCGCATTGCGCGCGACCGCGGCGCGGACGGCCTCATCGTGTCCAACCATGGCGGGCGCCAGCTCGACGGCAGCCCGTCGGCTGTCCGCATGCTTCCCGCCATCATCGCGGCGCTGGAGCAATCCGGCCCGCGGGTTCCCATCATGGTCGATGGCGGCTTTCGCCGCGGTACGGATGTCGTAAAGGCGCTCGCCCTGGGGGCGGATTTCGTTTTCGTCGGCCGGCCCTTCAATTTCGCCAATGTGGTGGCGGGCGAACCGGGCGTCGCGCATGCGGCCCGGCTGCTCGGTGCCGAAGTGTCCCGCGCGCTCGGGATGATGGGCTACAACACCATCGCGGAGTTGGCGCACGCGCGCGCCGATGGTGTGATGATCAACGCCGGCGCCGCTGGCGTGGATGCACGGATTCCTCGCAATTAGAGCGATGGGATGTATATACAACAAAGGAGATGCTGCATATGAAGTTCCCTGGTTCCCTTAAGGCGGCCTTGCTCGGCTTGTCGCTTCTGGCGGGCAGCGCGCACGCGGAGTCCGCATCCGCGGACAAATATCCGGATCATCCGATCAAACTGGTCGTGGGCTACGCGCCGGGCGGCGGCAACGACGTCGCGGCGCGGCTGCTTGCCAAGGAACTCGCGCCCATCCTGCACGGTTCCATCGTCGTGGAAAACCGGCCGGGTGCCGGGACGAACATCGCGGCCTCGTATGTGGCCCGGTCGGCGCCGGACGGCTATACCCTGTCGCTGTCGTCGACCGCGCTCGCCGTCAACGTTACCTTGTACAAGAAGCTGGACTATGACGCGGTCAAGGATTTCGAGTCGGTCGCCATTTTCGCGGAAGCACCCAACCTGCTGCTGGTCAATCCCAAGCTGCCGGTCAATTCCGTCGCCGATCTGGTCGCCTACGGCAAGAAGCATCCCGGCAAACTGAATTTTTCGTCGGCGGGCAGCGGCAGTACCCAGCATCTTGCAGGGGAGCTCTTCAAGCAGAAGGGGGGCTTCGAGGCCACGCACATTCCCTATAAGGGTTCCGCTCCGGCCTTGACGGCCGTCATCAGTGGCGAGGCCGACTTCACCTTCATCAATATCCCCAGCAGCAAGCAACTGATCGAAAGCGGGCAGCTCAAGGCACTGGCCATTGCAAGCGCGAAGCGTTTTCCCGCGGTGCCCAACATCCCGACCATGGCCGAGCAGGGGATGAACGGCATGAACGTCGCGACCTGGTATTCCATCGTGGCGCCCGCCGGCACGCCGCAGGCCATCGTCGACAAGCTGAACAAGGCGGTCAACCAGGCCATGGAGCAACCGGAGCTGCGCAAGCGGTTCGAGGATCTGGGAATGGCGCCGATGGCGGAATCGCCGGCGTTCTTCAAGAAATTCCTGGCCGACGAAATCGCCCGCTGGCGGGTGATCGTCCAGCAGTCGCACGCGTCGGTGGACTGAGTTCCCGCGCCGGCGCCTACGGCACCCGGCCGGGGCGCCCAATGGGGCGTACGATGCGGCGCCGATCCGGACACCCGGATCGGCGCCGGCCTATCGGCCCCAAATGCCCAAGTCACCTGTCACGAAAAAGGGCAAGACAGCGCGGCCGGGTTGGTGGTCTACTCGGGACTTTGCGGTAAGCAGGACGTTGTCGAGGTAGATCATGAAAGATAAATGCGTGCTCGTTACGGGCGCCACCAAGGGAATAGGCTGGGCGTTGACACGTCGCCTGGCGGACATGGGATGCCACGTGGTCGGCATCGCGCGCAACACCGGCGATGTGGACTTCCCGGGCTATCTCTATGCCTGCGATCTGGCGGATGCCGGCAAGACCGAGGAAACGCTGCGCGAGATCCGCGACAAGTTTCCGGTGGATGCGGTCGTCAACAACGTTGGCCTGGTATTGCCCCAGCCGCTCGGGTCCATCGAACTGGCCGCGCTGTACAACGTGCTGGACCTGAACGTCCGTGTGGCCGTCCAGGTCGCCCAGGCCTTCGTCGAATCGATGAAAGTCCGGCGCGCCGGCCGTATCGTCAATGTGGTCAGTCGCGCCATCCACGGCGGCTACGAACGCACCAGTTATTCCGCCGCCAAGAACGCCCTGGTGGGCTGTACCCGCACATGGGCGCTGGAACTGGCCGAATACGGCATCACCGTGAACGCCGTATCGCCTGGTCCGATCGAAACCGAACTGTTCCGCGCCAGCCGGCCGGTCGGCAGCGACGCCGAAAAGCGCATCATGTCCTCCATCCCCATGAAGCGCATCGGCTCGCCGGCCGATGTCGCCGCGGCCATCGCTTTCCTGCTGTCCGACGACGCCGGCTATATCACCGGCCAGGTGCTGGCGGTGGACGGCGGCGGAAGCGTCGCAGGCCGCTAGGATCCGCCCGAGGCAGGGCGTGGCCCTGCCTTGCCGGTAAACTGCCGGCATGGCCAAATCCCGAACCGTCTACGTCTGCGCCGAATGTGGCGGCACCAGCCCGAAGTGGCAGGGCAAATGCCCCCATTGCTCGGCCTGGAATACCCTGGAAGAAACCCTGGAGACCGCCGCGCCCGCGGCGCCCGCCACGCATCGCTACGCCCCGTTGGCCGCCTCCAGTCCGGTGCGCAGCCTCGCCGAAATCGAGGCACGCGAAGTGCCGCGCCAGCCCACCGGTCTGGACGAATTCGATCGGGTACTCGGTGGCGGCCTGGTGGCCGGAGCCGTCGTGCTTATCGGCGGCGACCCCGGCATCGGCAAGTCCACGCTGCTGCTGCAGGCGCTGGCGTCGCTGTCGGAAAGCACCAGCGTGCTGTACGTGACGGGCGAGGAATCCGCCGAGCAGGTAGCCTTGCGCGCGCGGCGCCTGGGCTTGAGCACCGGGAATGTCAACCTGCTGGCCGAAATCCGCCTGGAAGCCATCCAGGCCGCCGTGACCGAGCAAAAGCCGGCCGTGGCGGTGATCGATTCCATCCAGACGCTGTACAGCGGCGAACTGACCGCCGCGCCGGGGTCGGTATCGCAGGTACGCGAATGCGCCGCGCAACTGACCCGGCTGGCCAAGCAGACGGGCATCGCCATCGTCATGATCGGCCACGTCACCAAGGATGGCGCGCTGGCCGGACCGCGTGTGCTTGAACACATCGTCGACACCGTGCTGTATTTCGAAGGGGATACGCATTCGTCCTTCCGCCTGGTTCGCGCTTTCAAGAACCGCTTCGGCGCCGTCAACGAACTGGGTGTGTTCGCCATGACCGACCGCGGCTTGCGCGGCGTGGCCAATCCCTCGGCCCTGTTCCTCTCGCAGCATGATCGGCAGGTCGCCGGTTCCTGCGTGATGGCGACCCAGGAAGGCACGCGGCCGTTGCTGGTGGAAATCCAGGCGCTGGTCGATGGCGTGCAGGGCGCCAATGCGCGTCGCCTGACCGTCGGCCTGGAAAGCAACCGCCTGGCCATGCTGCTGGCGGTGCTGCATCGGCATGCCGGTGTGGTGACGTCGGACCAGGACGTTTTTGTCAACGCCGTGGGCGGTGTACGCATCACCGAGCCGGCGGCCGATCTGCCGGTGCTGCTGTCCATCATGTCGTCCCTGCGCGACCGTCCACTGCCGCGCGGCCTGGTCGCCTTCGGCGAGGTGGGCCTGGCCGGCGAAATACGACCGGCGCCGCGAGGGCAGGAACGCCTGCGCGAGGCGGCCAAGCTGGGCTTCAGCGTGGCCTTGATACCCAAGGCCAACGCGCCGCGGCAGCCGATCGAAGGGCTGGAGGTATGGGCGGTCGATCGCCTCGAGAACGCTCTGGATAGATTGAAGAACGCCTGATTCCGCGCCGCATGCGGGCCGCAGTGCGCTGGCGTGCCGGTACCGCGCCGAAGGCGCCGGCGACCGGCAGCCGAAGCTGAAAAAAAGTTGAATGAAATGTGGGCTGCATCCGGCTCGACTATTTCCAAATCGCAGATCATGCAAATTTTTTTACGCGGCATGAAACCTTCGTGAACGGGGCCGCTCCAAGGCAGTACGGAATCACGGCGCGTCGCCGTGTCTCCGTGGGATGAGGCCACGTGGCCTTGCTTAATCTGGAGTTTTTAAATGACCACTCGCTCCCGTATTGCTGCGTTTTTGTCCGCGTCCACTCTGTGCCTGGGGCTGACCGCCGCGCCGGCTGTTTTCGCTGCCGAGGCCGGTACGACCGCCAAGCCGGCGAAGTCGACCACCCACAAGCACAAGGCCAAGTCTCACATGAAGGCGAAGAAATCGGCGACTCCCGCCACGCCCGCCAAGTAAGCCGGGACTTGTTCCCTGCAGGCGAAGCTTCCGCGAGGGAGCTTCGTTTTTTTTTGCCCCGGGAAGGCAAGCCCGTTCCGCGGCGGCAAGCCTACTGTCAGGTTACGATACGCCCATGCAAGATACCTCCGCCGCCCGCCTCGGTGCCGCCGTCCCGGCGGCCGCATCCGCCGGCCTGCTTCCCGGTGTCCGCCTGGGGGCGCGCACGCTGCTGCGCGATTGGCGCGCGGGCGAGCTTCGCCTCCTGCTGATCGCGCTGATCGTCGCCGTGGCGGCGGTGACCAGCGTCGGATTCCTCGCCGACCGCGTCGGCCGTGGCCTGGAACGGGACGCCGCGCAGATGCTGGGCGGCGACATCGTGCTGGACGCCGATGAACCGATTCCGCCGGCCTTCGAGCGCCAGGCCGTGGACCAGGGCTTGCAATTGGTCCACACCTTCCAGTTCCCCTCCATGGCATCGGCGGGTCAGGCCGCGCAGCTTGTGTCGCTCAAGGCCGTGGAGTCCGGCTATCCCTTGCGTGGCAGCCTGCGCACGGCGCCGGCGCCCGCGGCCCCGGAAAGCGCCACGCGCGGCATCCCGGAACCGGGCACGGTATGGGTCGATCCGCAGTTGCTGGCCTCGCTGGGCCTGCGGATGGGCGACACGCTCGCGCTGGGCGAGAGCCGGTTTCGCATCGCGCGCGTGGTGACGTACGAACCCGATCGCGGCCTGTCGTTCGTCAACCTGTCGCCTCGGGTATTGATGCGTGCCGACGAACTGCCGCGCACCGGCTTGCTCGCGCCGGGCAGCCGGGTCGATTACGGCTTGCTGGCGGCGGGCGACCCGCAAGCCGTTGCCGCCTATAAGGAATGGCTGAGCCAACGGCTGCAGCGGGGCCAGAAACTGTCCACGGTGCAATCGGGGCGCCCGGAAATCCGCCGCGTACTGGATCGCGCCCAACGCTTCCTCTCCCTGGTCGCGCTGCTCGCTGTGCTGATTTCCGCGGTGGCCGTCGCCCTGGCCGCGACCCGGTTCATGCTGCGCCATCGTGACGGCATCGCCGTCATGCGCTGCCTGGGCGCCACGCAGGGGCTGATCACGCGGATGCTATCCGCCGAGTTCATCCTGGTCGGGCTTGCCGGTTCCGTCCTGGGGGGACTCGCGGGCTACGTCGCGCATCTGGGCCTGATTGCCATGCTCGGGCGGATGGTGGGCACGGACCTGCCGGCACCGTCGTTCGTGCCCGGCGTCCAGGGGCTGGCTACCGGCATGTGGCTGCTGCTCGGTTTCGCCTTGCCGGCGCTGGCGCAATTGCGCCACGTCCCTCCCGCGCGCGTCCTGCGCCGCGACCCTGGGGGCGTGCGCATGGGCAGCGCGTTGGAGTATGCGGTAGGCGCCGCGGGCTTCGCGCTGCTTATCTGGTGGTTTGCCGGCGACGTCCAACTGGGGGCCGTGGTCGCCGGCGGATTCCTCGGCGCCTTCGCGGCGTTTGCACTGGTGACTTGGCTCTGCGTGCAGGCCCTGGGCCGGCTGCGCCGCACGGCCGGCGGCATGCCTGCGTTGCGCTTCGCGCTGGCGGGCGTCGTGCGGCGCCGCGCCGCGACGATTACGCAGGTGTGCGCGCTGGCGATCGGCCTGATGGCGCTGCTGCTGCTGGGCATGACGCGCACCGACCTGATCGCCGGCTGGCAGCGCACGCTGCCGCCGGACGCGCCCAATCGCTTCCTGATCAATATCCAGCCCGACCAGCGCCAGCCCGTCGCGGCCACGCTGACCGATGCCGGCGTCCCCGACGTGGTGCTGTTCCCGATGATCCGCGGCCGCCTCGTGGCGGTGAACGGCCGGGCCGTATCGTCGGCCGACTACACGGACGATCGGGCCCGGCGACTGGTGGACCGCGAGTTCAATCTTTCCTATAGCGACCGCATGCCGTCGTACAACACGCTGGAGGCCGGCCAGTGGATGAAGCCGGACTCCCGCGAGGTGTCGATGGAGGCCGGCATTTCGCGCACGCTGGGCCTGCATATGGGCGACAAGCTTACCTTCGACATCGCGGGCCAGACGGTGGATGTCACGGTGACCAGCCTGCGCGGCGTGGACTGGGATACCATGCGGGCGAACTTCTTCGCCATGCTGTCGCCCTCGGTGCTGGCCGATGCGCCGCAAAGCTGGATCACCTCCTTCCGGCTGCCGCCGGGGCAGTCCGAGCTGCTGCCGCGCCTGGTGCAGCGGTTTCCCAACCTGACGGTATTCGACGTCGATGCCATCCTGCGACAACTGCAGGACGTCCTTGACCAGGTTGCGCAGGCAGTGCAGTTGTTGTTCGGGTTTACCCTGGCCGCCGGCGTCCTGGTCCTGACCGCGGCGCTCGCCTCCACGCGCGACGAACGGGTGCGGGAGGCGGCCGTGCTGCGGGCGCTGGGCGCCACGCGCCGGCAACTGGCGCGCGCGCAGCGTATCGAATTACTGGCCGTAGGCGGGCTGGCAGGCGCACTGGGCGCGGCGGGCGCGGGGGCGGTGGCCTGGGCGCTTTCCCAGCGGGTTTTCGATTTCGACATCACTTTCAGTCTGTGGCCCTGGGTGGCCGGCATTGCCACGGGCATGCTGGGGGCATGGGCGGGCGGCGCATGGGCGCTGCGCGGCGTGTTGCGCACGCCGCCACTGGTCACCCTGAGAGAAGCAATATGACTACCACCACCCGGGTCGAGCCCATCTTCGAACCCCTGGATCACAGCCGTACGATATTCGAACAACTGGGCGGGGAAGAGGCGGTGCGCGCCCTGGTCAACCGCTTCTATGACCTGATGGACATGGAAGAAGACCTGGCGGCCTTGCGGGCGGCGCATGGGCCGAGCCTGGAGTCGGCACGCGAAAAGCTGTTCCTGTTTCTGTGCGGCTATTTCGGCGGGCCGGACTATTACGTACAGCGCCACGGGCATCCGCGTTTGCGGGCACGCCATCTGCCGTTTTCCATCGGCGAAGCCGAACGCGACCAATGGGTCGCGTGCATGGGCCGCGCCATGCAGGATATGAATGTGCCGCAGCCGTTGATGGACCGGCTGCTGCACGCCTTCTACGGCACGGCTGACTGGATGCGCAACCGTGCCGGCTGACATGCGTCGACTTGCCTGGGAAGGCGCTCTGCCGGGAGCGATGTGCTATGACGCGCGCAGCGTGCCGGTGCCCGGCCCCGAACTCTTCGATCCCGCCCACTATGGCGCCGCCGCGGCGCCGGTCCAGGCCGGCGGCCGCCAGGCCGCCTGGTTCGTGGACGGGGGCTTCGGCCATGGCGTACTGCGCCATTACCGGCGCGGCGGCGTGGTCGCTCGCCTCAGCCGCCAGCGCTATATCTGGCTGGGCGAGTCGCGCACCCGTTGTTTCATGGAGTTCCAGCTGCTGGAGTCCCTGTCGTCGCAGGGCCTTCCCGTGCCTGCGCCGCTGGCCGCGGCCTACTGGCGCGTCGCACCGATGTGCTATGAAGCCGCCATCCTGGTGGCGCGCCTGCCCGACGTGCGCCCGCTGGCCCAGGTGCTGGACCAGCCGGTGTGGGACGTGGCTGCCGACGCGATCGCCCGCATGCACCAGGCCGGTGTCTGGCACGCCGACCTCAATGCTTACAACATTCTGGTGGATGCACGCGGCAAGGCCTGGATCATCGATTTCGATCGCGGCAGGCAAGGAGGCGTCTCCGGTCGCGGTAAACAACGGAACATCGAACGCCTGCGCCGTTCCCTGGAAAAAGTGGCGGGCCGGGCAGGACTGGATTTCTACGAAAAACTGGCCCGCGCCTACCGCGACCGCATGGCACGGGCGCCGGCCTGACTGGCGAGGCAAAACCCATTATTATTTTGCCTTTGCGCGCGGGAAGCCTCCCGCGAATTTTTTCTCGGCAAGGGGCTTGGGATCATGGGGATCAACGCGGGTGTGCGCTTTGCGGCCGGGGCTATGGTGGCGCTCGCGGCGCTGTCGGCGGCCAGGGCGCAGGGAAACGTCGTCAATGTCTACAACTGGGCCGAGTACACCGCGCCCGATACGCTGCCGGGTTTCACGCGCGAAACCGGCATCCAGGTGCGCTACGACACCTATGACAACAACGATACGCTGCAGGCCAAGCTGCTGACCGGGAAGTCCGGCTACGACGTCGTCGTTCCCTCCACGCATTACGCGTCGCGCCAGCTGCAGGGCGGGCTGTTCCAGCCGCTGGACAAGTCCAGGATGCCCAATCTCCAATACCTGGATCCCGAGGTCATGGCGCTGGTCGCCCAGGTCGACCCGGGCAACAAGTATTTCGTGCCGTGGGGCTACGGTACCAACGGGCTGGGCTACAACGTCACCAAGGTCCGGCAGATCATGGGCAAGGATGCGCCGCTGGACAGCTGGGACATGCTGTTCAAGCCGGAAAACGCCGCCAAGCTGAAGGAGTGCGGCATTTCCATGCTGGACGAGGCCGCCCAGGTTTTCCCCGCCGTATTGCATTACATCGGCAAGGATCCGAACAGCAGCAACCCGGACGACTACAAGGCTGCCTTCGAAGTCTTGAAGAAAATCCGGCCGTATATCCGCCAGTTCAGTTCCTCGGGCTACATCGACGAAATGGCCTCGGGCGATCTGTGCATGGTGTACGGCTTTTCCGGCGACGTCATGATCGCGCGCGATCGTGCCCAGCAGAACAAGCAGCCCTTCGAAATCAACTACTTCATTCCCCACGGCGGGGCGCCCGCCTGGTTCGACGTGATGGCCGTGCCCAAGGATGCTCCGCATCCGGAAAACGCGATGAAATTCATCAATTACATCGAAACGCCGCAGGTCCATGCCGCGATCACGAACAAGATGTTCTACCCGAACGCCAATAAGGAAGCGCGCAAATACGTCGTCAAGGCGGTCGCGGACAACCCCATGATCTATCCGCCGCCGGATGTGTCCAAGACGCTGTATGTCATCAAGGCGCAGCCCTTCGATATCCTGCGCCTGCAAACGCGCATGTGGGCCGAACTGAAGTCCGGGCGATAAGCATCATGAACGACAGCCGTTACGCGGCCCCGCACGCGGCGGATGCCGACGAGTTCGTTCGCGTCTCCGATCTCGTGAAGATCTTCGGCGATACGGTCGCCGTGCGCTCGGTAAGCCTGTCGGTGCGCCGCAACGAAATCTTCGCCTTGCTCGGCAGCTCCGGCTGCGGAAAATCGACCCTGCTGCGTATGCTGGCCGGTTTCGAGCAAACCACTTCCGGGCAGGTGCTGCTGGACGGGGAGGACATCACCGACGTGCCGCCGTACCGGCGGCCCGTCAACATGATGTTCCAGTCCTATGCCTTGTTCCCGCATATGTCGGTGGAAGCAAATGTCGCTTTCGGGCTCCGGCAGGAAGGCGTGGACCGGGCGGAAATCCATGACCGCGTGTTCGAGGCCCTGAACCTGGTCCAGATGGCAGGATATTCGCGGCGCAAGCCGCATCAGCTGTCCGGAGGGCAGCAACAGCGCGTGGCGCTGGCCCGCAGCCTCGTCAAGCGCCCCAAGCTGCTGCTGCTCGACGAACCCATGTCGGCGCTGGACAAGCAGATCCGCCAGGCCACCCAGATCGAACTGGTGCGCATCCTGGAGCAGGTCGGCGTCACCTGCATCATGGTTACCCATGACCAGGAAGAAGCCATGACCATGGCGCATCGCCTGGCGGTCATGACCGAAGGGCAGATCGTGCAGATCGGCACGCCCCAGGACGTCTACGAATTTCCCAGTTCGCGCTTCGTCGCCGGCTTCATCGGCAGCACCAATCTGTTCCCCGGCATCATCGTCGTCGACGAGCCCGACCACGTCGCCATCGAATCCGACCAGTTATCGCGCCAACTTTACGTCAGTCATGGCGTCAGCGAACCGCTGGGTATGCAGGTCTATGTTTCGATACGGCCGGAACGCATCGTAGTATCCCGAGAGCAGCCGGAAAGCATCTACAACTGGGCGCACGGCGCGGTCGTGCACATGGCCTGGATGGGCAGCTATGCGCTGTATCACATCCGCCTCGATTCCGGCATGACGGTAGAGGCGACCGTGCCGCGCCGCGTCTTCGCCCAGGACGCGGCGCCCGCGGTTCACGAGGAAGTCTACGTGAGCTGGGATGCCGACAGCGCGACGGTGCTGCCGTCATGAACATCGCGCCGCTGCGCCGCCTGCTGCCGTCGTCGCGCACGCTGGCCATCGTGCTGCCGTTCGCCTGGCTGGCGCTGTTCCTGCTGGTGCCTTTCCTGCTGGTGCTGAAGATCAGCCTCGCGGACCTGCGATTCGGCGTGCCGCCCTACACGCCGCTGGTCCAGCTGAAGGACGAAGCGCTGAATCTCAGCCTGCACCTGCGCGGCTATGCGCTGCTGTTCACCGACAGCCTGTACCTGGCCACGTACCTCAGCTCCGTCAAGATCGCTGCCATCAGTACCGTCTGTTGCATCCTGATCGGCTACCCCATGGCGTACTACATCGCGTGCTCGGCGCCGGCCACGCGCAACCTGTTGCTGCTGGGCGTGATCCTGCCGTTCTGGACGTCCCTGCTGTTGCGCGTGTATGCCTGGGTCGGCATCCTGCGCAACGATGGCCTGCTCAACAAGCTGCTGCTGGCGCTGGGCATCATCTCGCAGCCGCTGGAAATCTACCGTACCGCTCTGGCCGTCTATATCGGCATGGTGTATTCGTACCTGCCGTTTTTCATCCTGCCGCTCTACGCCAACCTGGTCAAAATGGACCTGCGCCTGCTGGAGGCCGCCTACGACCTGGGTGCGCGGCCGTGGCAGGCCTTCTGGCAGATTACCGTCCCCCTGTCGCGGCCCGGCGTGATTGCCGGCGCCATGCTGGTTTTCATCCCGGCGGTGGGCGAATACGTCATACCGGAAATGCTGGGCGGCGCCAATACGCTGATGATGGGACGCGTCATGTGGGGCGAATTCTTCAATAATGCGGACTGGCCCATGGCGGCGGCGGTGACCTGCGTCATGGTCCTGCTGCTCCTGGTCCCGCTGGCGCTGTTCCAGTACAACCAGGTCAAGCAGGTCCATCCCGGCAGGGAGGCCCGGCAATGAAAGGGCCTCATCGCGGCATGCGCGCGCTGGCCCTGGGGCTGGGCTTCGCCTTCCTGTACATTCCCATCCTCAGCCTGGTGGTGTTTTCGTTCAACGATTCGCCGCTGGTCACGTCCTGGTCCGGCTTCTCGTTCAAATGGTACGGATCGCTCTTCCAGGACGACGCGCTGCTCAGCGCCGCGTGGCTGTCCTTCCGCGTGGCCGCGATGGCGGCCACCGCGGCTACCATCATCGGCACATGGGCGGGCTATGTGCTGGCCCGCATGGGACGGTTCCGCGGGTTTTCGCTGTACGTCGGCATGCTGAGCGCGCCGCTGGTCATACCGGAAGTCGTCATCGGTATTTCGCTGCTGTTGATGTTCGTCGAAGTGCGCAGCACCATAGGCTGGCCGGAAAACGGCATCTTCACCATCTGGGTCGGGCATACGACCTTCTGCATGGCCTTCGTCGCCGTCATCATCCAGTCGCGGGTGCGCGACTTGGACCGTTCCCTGGAAGAGGCGGCGCTGGACCTGGGCGCCACGCCGCTCAAGGTGTTCTTTTCCATCACGCTGCCGCTGATCGCGCCGGCGCTCGCATCGGCGTGGCTGCTGTCCTTCACGCTGTCGCTGGACGACGTGATCCTGTCGTCTTTCCTCTCCGGGCCCGGCTACACCACCTTGCCGATCGAGGTCTTCTCGCGCGTGCGCCTGGGCCTGAAACCAGAGGTCAATGCGCTGGCGGCACTTTTCATTCTTATCGTCGGCATCTGCGTCGTGGTGGCGAACCGTCTGCAGCGCCGGACGTCGACAGGGAGTTGACCATGAGCCCGACCATTCTCTACGGCCTCAAGCAATGCAGCACTTGCGTCAAGGCGCGCACCTGGCTGGATGAACATGGGGTCAAGCACGAATTCGTCGATTACCGCGACCAGCCCGTGCCCGCCGCGACACTGAAGGAATGGGCGGGGCAGGTCGGCGGTTGGGAAAAGCTGGTGAACCGTACCTCCATGACCTGGCGAGCCTTGCCGGAGGCGCGCAAGGCCGCCTCGACCGACGGCCAATGGCAGGCGCTGATCGCGGAGTATCCGGCGCTGGTGCGGCGTCCGGTCACCGTCACGCCGGATGGCGTGGCGACCGTCGGCTTCTCCGAAAAACGCTACGCCGAACGCTTTGCCTGACACCGGCGGGCATATGCTGCCCGACGCCTTTTTCGATCGCGATGCATGCCAGGTGGCCCGCGAGCTCATCGGCATGGTTCTGCGCCGCCGCCACCAAGGCATGTGGCTGTCCGCGCGCATCATCGAAACCGAGGCCTATTACCTGCACGACAAGGGCAGCCATGCCTCGCTGGGCTATACCCACAAGCGACGGGCACTGTTCATGGACGGCGGCACCATCTACATGTACTACGCGCGTGGCGGCGATTCGCTGAACATCAGCGCGGGCGGGCCGGGCAACGCCGTCCTGATCAAATCCGGACATCCCTGGGTGGATGCGGTATCCGGCGAGGATGCGCTGGCGCGCATGCAGGCATTGAATCCGGATGCCCAGGGGCATACGCGGCCGCCGCAGCACTTGTGTGCAGGACAGACCCTGCTGTGCCGGTCGCTGGACCTGAAGGTACCGGATTGGGATGGCGGACATTTCGACCCATCGACTTTCTTCGTCGAGGATATCGGCGCGCGGCCCGCGCGCCTGGTGCGCGCGGTCAGGCTGGGCATTCCCGACGGCCGCGACGCGCATCTGCCGTATCGCTTCGTCGATCCGGCGTATGCGCCGTTCTGCACCCGCAATCCCTTGCGGCGCGGGCAGGCGGCCGGCCGCGATTACGACTGGGTGACCCGCAATGGCCGGCCTTGCAAGGGTCAGGTCACCGGGACCTGACCCTTTCCGGCTTTTGCTCGGCGCTTCGCGCTCTTTCCCCAGGGGTTCAAACCGTATGGATTGCCTGCTGCGCACGCGCCAAGCTGCGGGCCTGCAATTTGGCGCGCACTTTATGGTACTTGCGCAGGATGCGCCGGCGGTTCAGCATTTTGCTGTAGGCGAACAAGGGTACGGCCTGCTTCGAGCCGAAGCCGTCGATCAGGTACAGGCCGGCATCGCCGTCGGCATTCTGGCCCATGACCACGTTGCGGGCCGATACGTCGTTCAGAACGATATGGTGGTCGGCCAGCGTGTCGAAAAAATAGTCCAGTTCGCGCGTCAGGGCCTCGTCCAGGCCGCGTTCGCGCACGATCTGTTCGATGGTCGGCGCCAGCCCGCCCCGGCCATCCGTGATTTTCTCCACGAGCAGGCCCAACCCCATGTTCGTCTGGGCCAGTCCCAGGATACGGGCCATGGGGACCTTCCAGCGTCCCGCCGCGATATTGTGGGCGGCCGCGTATTCGGCCAGCTCGGCCACATGGTTGCGATAGGGACCTTCGCGCT
Source organism: Bordetella sp. (assembly GCF_057362025.1). Lineage (NCBI taxonomy): Bacteria > Pseudomonadati > Pseudomonadota > Betaproteobacteria > Burkholderiales > Alcaligenaceae > Bordetella > Bordetella sp. The sequence continues at coordinate 68,808 of NZ_JBMQQZ010000020.1, forward strand.
GACGGTTCTTGCGCCAGCGGCGCAACGGCCGCGTGCGCAGGTGTTCTGCCATCCCAGGCAGATCCACGACCTTGACCAGAAGGGAGGGATCGAAGGGATGCTGGTAGACCAAGCGCTCGGCACCCGAGGCGATAGGCTGCAACCCGCTCAGGTCCAGCAGCCGGAACTGCCTGTGAATCTGCGGATCCGTCGGTGCGGAAGGGGCTCGAAGTGGCGCGACGGCCGCCTGCTCACGCCGCGCCGTCAGTGAAACGATATTCATGCTTCAATCCGGACGGCGAGCGCCTTCTTTTGTTTTTTTCGCAACTGCCACATTTATATGACGAAAATTCAACGATGGCTGTAGTTTGACCCTTTAGCGCCCGGCGGGGAAGGGAAACCCTTGGGTATGTGGCGCACGCCCTACAATGCGCGCTGACCATACGGGAGAGAACGTGTTGCCTCAAAGCGACATTGCGCTATTGCCATGGATCAGCGCCGCCTCGGCCCTGGTCGCGGCCCTGGCGGCGGGTGTGGCCGCCTGGCGGTCAGGGGGCTCCGGTAAAGAGGCGGACCGCCTCGCCACCCTGGTGGCGGAACAGGAACGCATGGCGGCCGCCTTGCGCGCCGAGCTGGCGGAAAGCCAGCGCGGCCTGCGCGGCGAAATGGGCGAATCCATGCGCGGCCTGCGCATCGAGCTCGCCCGGCATCTGGACGAATTGCGCGCCGGCCTGGCGCGCGACGCGCAGGCTACGCGCAGCGAGTCGGCGGACTCCCTGGGGCGTTTCGGTACGGTCTTCGGCGAGCAGGTACAGCGCCTGGTCGACATGAACGATCGCCGCTTGCAAGAGGTGCGCCAGACGGTGGAGCAGCGGCTTTCGGCCCTGCAGGCCGAAAACGCCGGCAAGCTGGACGAAATGCGCCGCACGGTGGACGAAAAGCTGCATGCCACCCTGGAGCAGCGCCTGGGCGAGTCCTTCAAATTGGTATCCGACCGGCTGGAGGCCGTCCACAAGGGGCTGGGGGAAATGCAAACGCTGGCCGCCGGTGTCGGCGACCTCAAGCGCGTCCTGACCAACGTCAAATCGCGCGGCACCTGGGGCGAGGTCCAGTTGGCGCGCCTGCTGGAAGACACAATGACACCGGAGCAGTACGCGCGCAATGTCAAACCGGTGCCCGGCAGCGATGCCATCGTCGAGTTCGCCATCCGCCTGCCCGGCCGCGCGGACGACGGTGCGCCGGTCTGGCTGCCCCTGGACGCCAAATTCCCGAAAGAGGAGTACGAACGCCTGATCGAAGCCGAGCAGGCCGCCGATGGCGATGCCGCGCGCGCGGCGGCGGTGGCGCTGGCGCGTGCCGTGGAATTGCAGGCGCGCGCCATCGCGGATAAATACATCGCGCCGCCGCACACCACGGATTTCGCCATCATGTTTCTGCCGACGGAAGGCCTGTACGCGGAGGTCTTGCGGCGACCGGGCCTGATCGACAAGCTGCACCAGTTGCGCGTCAATGTCAGCGGTCCGGCCAATCTGGCTGCCCTGTTGAACAGCCTGCAAATGGGATTCCGCACCCTGGCCATCGAACGCCGCTCCTCCGAGGTCTGGCAGGTACTGCGCGCGGTCAAGACGGAATTCGGTCGCTTCGGCGGCGCGCTGGCCGGCGTCAAGCGCACGCTGGAGACGGCCAGCACCAAGATCGGCCAGACGGAAACCCGGACACGGGCGATGCTGCGCAGCCTGAAGTCGGTCGAAGCCTTGCCCGACCACGTCGCGGACCCGGCGGGAATCCTGGCGGGCCTGGGCGAAGACGTATCGTCCGCGCAGGAAGACGAGGACGCGCGCTCGGCGTAGCATCGAGCAGGCGGCGGCGATCTGCTAAATTGCAGCGCTTCACGGTATATCCGCGCGTATTTCATCTACTTTTTTCGAGTGTTCCCCATGCTCAGCCAGCAAGAATTGAAGCAGCAGGCCGCCACGGCCGCCCTGGATATCGTCGATCAGGTCGCCGGGCCCGATGTCGTCATCGGCGTCGGCACCGGCTCGACCGCCGACCTGTTCATCGATGGCCTGGCGCGCTTCAAAGGCCGCCTGCGCGGTACGGTCGCCAGTTCGGAACGCAGCGCGGCCCGGCTGGCGGCGCTCGGTATTCCCGTGCTGGATCTGAATGACGTGGAGCGCATGCCGGTATACATCGACGGCGCCGACGAAATCGATCCCAGGCTGCATATGATCAAGGGCGGCGGCGGGGCGCAGACGCGCGAGAAAATCGTGGCCTCGGTGGCCGACCGCTTCATCTGCATCGCGGACGAATCCAAGCTGGTGGAACGCCTGGGGGCGTTTCCCCTGCCGGTGGAGGTCATCCCCATGGCACGCGCCGCCGTGGCACGCAAGCTCCAGGCGCTGGGCGGAAAGCCGGTGCTGCGCGCGGGTTTTGTCACCGACAACGGCAATGTCATCCTGGATGTGGCGGGCTTGAACATCACCGACGCACCCGCCCTGGAAATGCACATCAATAACCTGCCGGGCGTGGTCACCTGCGGCCTGTTCACGCAGCCGGGCGCAGACATTGCCCTGCTGGCGACGCAGCAGGGTATACGCCGCCTGCAGCGCCCCTGACCCGCGCCGGCTGACGGTTCATAATCCTGTCACATGGAAGTCATAACCTAGCCGACCGATGCGGCCCGGGGACTTTCCTGATGGCATTTCTTGGAGGCTCGCATGGCAATGGAACCATCGTCAACCCCGCAGGGAGCCCGGATGACCGAGCACACTAACAAACAATTCGATGCCGACCTGGAAGGCGTCCGTTCGCAGTTTCTGGCGATGGGTGGTGTGGTGGAAGCCATGATCCAGGACGCCATCGATGCCTTGGCCAACGGCGATCTGGATCTGGTCGACAAAGTGCGCGAGCGGGAAAAGGAAGTCAACCGCTACGAAGTCGACATCGACCAGCGCATCAGCTACATCCTGGCGCGCCACCAGCCCACCGCGATCGACCTGCGCATGCTGCTGGCCGTCTCCAAGATGTTGACCGACATGGAGCGCTCGGGCGACGAAGCCGAGAAAATCGCCACCGTCGCGCGCCGCATCCACGACAGCGATCTGCGTTCCACGCCCATCGTGGACCTGCGGCACATGGCCAATAGCGTGCGCGCCATGCTGCGCCAGTCGCTGGACGCCTTCGCCCGCCTGGATCCGATGCAGGCGGCCCAGGTAGTGCGCAGCGACAAGGAAGTCGACAAGGAATGGAAGGCGGCGCTGCGCCAGCTGATTTCCTTCATGATCGAGGATCCGCGCACGATCACGCCTTCGATCGATCTGATCTTCATCGCGCGCGCGATGGAGCGTATCGGCGACCATGCCAAGAACATGTCCGAACGGGTGATCTATATGGTGCGCGGCGCGGACGTGCGCCATACCGGGGCCAAGAACGCCGAACGGCAGGCCCGCGGCGAAGAGGAAAGCGCCGAGACCACGGAATAAACCCGGGCTCGCGCGCTCCGGCGGCGCCGGGCGGTCAGTTCCCTGGCCAGCACCCGGCGCCGTTGCCGCAGGTCAAGCCGAGGGCGGTACGTAGCCCTGGGCTTCGACGCTGCCGTCTTCGAACAGGAAGCGTTCCATCTGCTGCTGCAGATACTTGCGCGCGCGAGCGTCGGCAAGGTTCAGGCGGTTTTCGTTGACCAGGCGCGTCTGCACGCCTTTCCACTCTTCCCACGCTTCCTTGGACACCTGCTGCCAGATGCGCTGGCCGAGTTCGCCAGGATAGGGCGGAAAATCGAGTCCTTCGGCGTCGCGCTTGAGTTTGACGCAATGAACAGTACGGGTCATGGGTATCGCTGCCGGATTAACGTTGGATTGTCGATTTTACCGAAACGCCGCGTGGCGGCGCGTGCATTACAGCCGTTTGATGAAGACCAGGCTGTTGCGCGACCGGTTGTAGTGCTGCTTCTTGTCGTGCGGCAGATCGGCAATGCCTCCTGGCACGAAGCCCCGCTTCATGAACCAGTGCGATGTGCGGGTCGTCAATACGAACAAGCGCTTGGCGCCCAGGGCGCGGGCGCGCGATTCCATATGGCGCAGCAGCAGTTCCCCTTCGCCGGAGCCCTGCCATTCCGGGTGGACGATCAGACAGGCCATTTCGGCCATATGATCTTCCAGGTAAGGGTGCAGCGCCGCGCATCCGTAGATAACGCCGTCGTGCTCCAGGACCGTGAAATTTTCCACGTCCCGCTCGATGACGCTGCGCCCTCTCGGTACCAGCGTTCCGTCGGCTTCCAGCGGTTCGACCAGGCTGAGGATGGCACCCACGTCGTCGACCGTCGCCGGTCGCAGGTCGTCCAGCGTATCTTCGACCACCATGGTGCCGACGCCGTCGTGGGTGAATATCTCCAGCAGGACGCTGCCGTCAAGGTTGAAGGGCACGACGTGCGCCCGCGCCACGCCGCGCTTGACCGCTTGCGAACTGTACTTGACGAATAGCGCCGTGTCCTCGTCCAGGCCGCCTTTGGCCAGCAGGGCATCGGCGTCGACGCGCGCCAGTTCGGTATCGATGGTGCCATCCTCGTTGCGCACGCCTTCGGTCGTCGACAGGAAGATCAGTTTTTCCGCGCGCAGCGCGACAGCCGTGCTGGTCGCCAGATCTTCCATGGCAAGGTTGAAGGCCTCGCCCGTGGGCGAAAAGCCCAGCGGCGACAGCAGGATCACCGACCCCTTTTCCATGGCGAAACGCATTGCGTCGACATCGATCTTGCGCACGTGGCCGGTGTGCCGGTAATCCACGCCGTCGATGACGCCCGTCGGGCGCGCAGTGACGAAGTTGCCGGAGATGACGCGGATCTGCGAATGCGACATCGGCGTGTTCGGCAATCCCTGGCTGAACGCCGCCTCGATATCCAGGCGGATTTCGCCGGCGGCTTCCTTGGCGCATTCCAGCGACGCGGCATCCGTCGGCGATAGCCCGCGATCGAACTGGTGGCTGAAACCCTTCAGGCGCAATTGTTCGTTGACCTGGGGGCGCGAGCCGTGCACCAGCACCAGGCGGATGCCCAGTGCCGAAAGCAGCGACAGGTCCTGTACCAGCGGGTTCAAGGCCCCGGCCTGGATCAGCTCGCCCCCGAATGCGACGACGAAAGTCTTGCCTCGGAAAGCGTGTACGTAAGGCGCGACTTCACGGAACCAGCGCACGAACTGCGCGGCTGCGAATTCGGGAGCTTCCAGTGCTGAAACAGTGTCTTGATCCAGGTCGGGCATGGTGCGTATGGGGACCCTGAAAAACAGGTGAGGGCGGCCAGGCAAGAATGCCTGGGCATGATCGCGAAATTATAGGATGGCGTGGACTACAGCGTGCCGGGATAGGTGCCCCCATCCAGCACCAGGTTCTGTCCCGTCATGAAGCCCGCGCGCGTGCCGCACAGGAAGGCGCACGCATCGCCGAATTCCGACGGATCGCCCAGGCGCCGGGCCGGTACGGTCCTGCGCCGGGCTTCCAGAATGTCCTCGACCGATTTGCCGGTCTTCTGCGCCGTCGCAATCGCGGTGCCGCGCAGGCGGTCGGTGTCGAAAGGGCCGGGCAGCAGATTGTTGATGGTGACGTTGTGTTCGGCGACCTGGCGCGCCAGTCCGGCGACGAAGCCGGTCAGCCCGGCACGAGCGCCGTTGGACAGCCCCAGGTGGTCGATGGGCATCTTTACCGCCGCCGAAGTGATATTCACGATGCGGCCGAAGCGGCGGGCGATCATGGTGTCGATCGTGGCCTTGATCAGCTCGATCGGCGCAATCATGTTGGCGTCCAGGGCCTTGATCCAGTCGTCGCGGGACCATTCGCGGAAGTCGCCGGGCTTGGGACCGCCCGCATTGTTGACCAGGATGTCGGGATCGGGGCAGGCGGCAAGCAAGCGGGCGCGGCCGTCGGCGGTGGTAACGTCGGCCGCCACGGTCGTCACCGTGGCACCCGTTTCACGGCGAATCGCGTCGGCCGCGTCTTCCAGCGCTTCCGCGCCGCGCGCCGACATGACGACCCGCACGCCTTCGCGCGCGAGCGACAAGGCGCAGGCGCGCCCCAATCCCTTGCTGGACGCGCACACCAGCGCGGTACGTCCTTCGATGCCCAAATCCATAATGCGGTCTCCCATTGGAAATGCGTGACGGCCCCCTTCGGGCCGGCCGATCGCGGTGCCGGACGGCATTGGACACCTATCCACCCCGTCCGGGCGAAAAAAAACTTAATTTTCAGAAAAAAAGGGTCGCAACTTGCAGTTTCGATATTAATATTTTGAAATGCGCGCTGCGCCAGAGAATTGTCGACAGGCGGAGCACCCTTCGGGTTCCAAAAACGATTCCAAGCCGACTTGCGGGCAGGCCGTCGCCCGGATGCCGGCAATCTCTCGAGGATACACGGCAGTGACCCAATCCTATTGGTTGATACTGGATCCGGCTACGCGGGAACTGCGTGCCGGCTTCCGCGCTGCCGCGGCGGTGGAGCCTCCCGATTCCGATATGCTGCAGGCGGCGCTGGCCGCCCGCGGCTGGACGGCGGATGCCCTGGACAATGCGGCGGTGGCCGAGTTCCTGGGGCGGTGCCAGGAAGCGGCCGCGCGCATCAGCGCGGAGGCGCTGCGCCAGGCCGGCACGGCAGTGACGGCCGCGACCTCCGCCGCGCAGGAGCTATCGGGTGAATTGGCGGCCATCGAGTCCAACGCGGCGCGGCTGGGCGCCGCCCTGGAGCTGATGGACAGCCCCGATCCGGCAGTTCCCCCGCCGGCCGCGGCCGATGGCGTGGTCGAGGCGGTGATCGGCGAAATCGTCGACGGTGCCTTCGAGCTCGAAATCAGCGAAGACAAGCTGCAGGTCTACTTGACCCTGCATCCGGCCAAGGGCGGACGCGGCGTGCAGCTGGGCGACGTGCGAACCGCGCTGGCAGAACATGGCATCGTCTACGGCGTGGACGAAGAAACCCTATTGCAGGCGGTGGAAGGCGGTGCCGCCGAGTCTGCGTTGATTGCCTCCGGTATTCCGCCCAAGGAAGGTTTGCCCACGCGTTTCGAAAGCCTGCTGGCGCGCCACGTGGCGGACGTGGACGAAAACGCCCTGGTGGATTACCGCTCGATGGGCAGCCTGGTGCTGGTCAAGGCCGGGATGCCGCTGATGCGGCGGATCCCGGGTACCGCCGGAACCGATGGCGTGGACGTCTACGGCAACCCGGCGCCGGCGCCCGCGCCGGAAAACCTGCCCTACGACGACAATCTCGCCGGCGTCACGCGCGATCCCAACGATCCCGAGGTGCTGCTGGCGGCGATCGATGGGGCGCCGTCGATGCTGGCATGCGGCGTGTCGGTGAACCCTGTCGTCGAAGTCGACGCGGTCAACCTGAATTCCGGCAACATCAATTTCGAAGGGACCCTCCAGGTACGCGGCGATGTGACGACCGGCATGTCGGTCAAGGTCAGCGGCGATGTGCTGGTCAGCGGGACGGTCGAGGCGGCGCATATCGACGCCGGCGGCAATGTCGTGGTCAAGGGCGGTATCCTGGGCGCGGCCGAAGGCGCCACCACGGCCGATCCCGCCGCGCGCCTGGCCCAGGTTTCCGCGCGCGGCTCGGTAAAGGCGCGCTTTATCGGCAATGCGACCATCAACGCCGGCAAGGACGTGCAGGTCGAAAGCGAAATCCGCCAGAGCGACGTGAACGCCGGCGATACGGTGACGGTCGGGGCCAAAGGCTCCACGCAGGGCAACATCAACGGCGGCCAGATACGCGCGCTGCGCGGTATCCGGGCCGCCACGCTGGGCACCATGGCCGGCGTCAAGACGATCATCCAGGTCGGCGTGAATCCGCACGCCCAGGCACAAAAGGAAGCGCTGCAACGCACCCGCAAGCGCCTGCAGGAAGAAAAATCCAAGCTGGAGCAACTGCTGATCTTCCTGCGCAAGCATCCCGAGAAGGCCGCCAACGGCATAGGCGAGCGGGCCGTGCAAACCCATGCGAAGCTGATCAGCGATCTGGCCGGCGTGGACGCCCGCGAACGGCGCCTGGCCGCGGAAGACTCCGTGGCCGAGGACGCCACCATCCATGCGTCGCGCAAGATCCATGGGGGGGTCGAACTGCAAGTGGTCAACCGGCGCGAATCGGTCACCGAGGACTTGCCCGGGGGCACCGCCAAACTATCGGACGGCAAGCTGATCATCCGCTAGCACGGCAACGGCGGCGCCCGGCAAGCCGCGAAAAACTATAATCGCGGGAATGACCGTCAAGCCTCAAACCTCCCCGCGGCGCGCCCGGGCCGCGAACCGGGCGGCCGCGTCGTCCGGCCTTGCATCGCCGCCTGTGCCCGCCGCCGCGCCGCGCGCGATCCCTCCCATCCGCTATCCCGAAGAACTGCCGGTCAGCGCCCGCCGCGAGGAAATCGCGCGCGCCATCGAGCATCATCAGGTCGTGATCGTCAGCGGCGAGACGGGTTCCGGCAAGACCACCCAGCTGCCCAAGATCTGCCTGGACCTGGGCCGTGGGCGCACGCGCATGATCGGCCATACCCAGCCCAGGCGCCTGGCCGCCACGTCGGTGGCCAAGCGCATCGCGGACGAACTCGACACTCCCTTGGGAGAGGTCGTCGGCTACCAGGTGCGGTTCAACGATCGCACCGGGCCGAACGCCGCCATCAAGCTGATGACCGACGGCATCCTGCTGGCCGAGACCCAGCGCGATCCGCTGCTCAAGCGCTACGACACGCTGATCATCGACGAAGCCCATGAGCGCAGCCTGAACATCGATTTCCTGCTGGGTTACCTGAAGCGGGTATTGCCGCGCCGGCCGGACTTGAAGGTCATCATCACCTCGGCAACCATCGATGCCGAACGCTTCGCGACGCACTTCGCCGCCGCGCCCGACCGTCGGGCGCCCGTCATCGAAGTATCGGGCCGCCTGTATCCCGTCGAAGTCCGCTACCGGCCGGTGCGCCAGGAGGAAACGGATGCCGAGGCCGCCACGCGGTCGGCGCGCGAGCGCGCCGGCGACGAAGAGCGCGACCTGATCGACGCCATCGTCGACGCCGTCGACGAGTGCGCGCGCCATGGGCCGGGAGATGTCCTGGTGTTCCTGCCCGGCGAACGGGAGATCCGCGAGGCCTCGGAAGCCCTGCGCAAGCACCATCCGGTGGGCACGGAGGTCCTGGCACTGTACGCGCGCCTGTCCCAGGCCGAGCAGGAGCAGATTTTCCGGCCGCGCGGCAGCGGGCGGCGGGTCGTCCTGGCGACCAACGTCGCCGAGACCTCCCTGACCGTCCCGGGCATCCGCTTCGTCGTCGACAGCGGGCTGGCGCGGGTCAAGCGCTACTCGTGGCGCAACAAGGTCGAGCAACTGCGCATCGAGCCCATCAGTCGCGCGTCGGCCAACCAGCGCGCGGGGCGCTGCGGCCGCGTCGGCCCCGGCCTCTGCATCCGGCTGTATGACGAAGCCGACTTCAACGCGCGCGCGCCTTTCACCGACCCGGAAGTGCTGCGTTCCTCGCTGGCCTCGGTGATCCTGCGCATGAAGTCCCTCAAGCTGGACGACATCGAGGACTTTCCTTTCGTTGAAGCGCCGCCCGGCCGCGCGATCGCCGACGGCTACCACCTGCTGCAGGAACTGGGCGCGATCGAGGCCGTGCAACGCGACGAAGGCGCCGCGGGCGCGGACGATACCGCCACGCAATCCGGCCCGGCCTTCGCGCTGACCCGCACCGGCCACGAGCTGGCCCGGTTGCCGCTGGACCCGCGCATCGGCCGCATGATCCTGGCCGCGCGCGAGCAGCAATGCCTGGCCGAAATGCTCATCATCGCGTCGGCCCTGTCCATCCAGGACCCGCGCGACCGTCCCATGCAGGAAAAAGAGGCCGCGGAAAACGCCCACGCCAAATTCGCCGACGACAAATCGGAATTCCTGTCCTTTCTCAAGCTTTGGCGCTGGTATGGCGAACAGGTCCAGCACAAGGCGTCGCAACGCAAGCTGGTCGGCCTGCTGCGGCAGAACTTCCTCTCGCCGCTGCGGCTGCGCGAATGGCACGATGTCCACACGCAATTGGCGTCGGTGGTGGGCGAGCAGGGGTGGCGCCTCAACCAGTCCGAGGCGACCTTCGAGCAGATACACATGGCGCTGCTTAGCGGCCTGCTCGGCAATATCGGCTACAAAAGCGATGAGGGTGGCCATTACCAGGGCGCGCGGGATATCCGCTTCCATATCCATCCCGGCTCGCGCCTGGCCAAGAAAGCCGGACGCTGGATCATTGCGGCCGAACTGGTCGAAACGACACGGCTGTACGCGCGCTGCATCGCCCGCACCGAACCTGCCTGGATCGAACGCGCCGCCGCGCACCTGCTGCGCCGCAATTGGTCCGATCCCCGCTGGGAGAAGAAAGCGGGGCAAGTGGTGGCCAACGAGCGCGCCACCCTTTACGGCCTGACGATCTATACCGGGCGCCGCGTCCACTACGGCCGCATCAACCCGGAGCACGCCCGCGAAATCTTCATCCGCGATGCGCTGGTCCCCGGCGAAATCGACACGCGCCTGCCCTTCGTCGCGCAGAACCGCCGGCTCATCGCGGAGATCGAAAAGCTGGAGCATCGCGCGCGCCGGCCCGACATCCTGGTCGACGACACGCTGATTCAGGCTTTCTACGATCGCCAGATTCCGGCCGGCATGAGCCAGACGTCGACGCTCGAAAAATGGTATTCGGGCCTGGACAAGGCCGCGGCCGACGCGCTGCTGCTCACCCGCGATGCCCTGATGCGCCATGAAGCGGCGGGCATCACCACCGAGGTCTTTCCCAAGAAGGTGGAATGGCAGGGCGTGGTCATGGACCTGGATTACCATTTCGAGCCCGGCTCCCCGCGCGACGGCGTGACCCTGTCCGTCCCTTTGTTCGCGCTCAATCAGATCGACCCGCAGCGCTGCGAGTGGCTGGTTCCCGGCATGCTCAAGGACAAAATCCATCTGCTGCTGAAGTCGCTGCCGCAGAAAATCCGGCGCCACTGCGTGCCCTTGCCGGAATATGCCGCCGGCTTCTATGAACGGTGGTTCGACCGGCTGGGCGATCCTCAGCAGGCTCTGCTCGATGCTGTGGCCGCCGATATGTGGGAACAGGTGAAGGTGCGCCCCGCGCCAGCGGATTTCAAGCTGGAAACGCTGCCGCCGCACCTGTTCATGAATTTCCGCGTCGTCGACGAGCATGGACGCATGCTGGCGGCGGGCCGCAACCTGGCGTCCCTGAAGGCGGAATTCGGCCGCCAGGCACAGGCGGACTTCCAGCAACTGGCCGCCCGCGACACGCAGGTCGCCCAGGCCCTGGCCCAGGATGGGCTGATCGACTGGTCTTTCGGCGAGTTGCCGGAAATCATGGAGATCAAGCGCAAGGGCCAATCCGTCATCGGATATCCCGCGCTGGTCGATCGCGGCACCCATTGCGATCTGGACGTCTTCGACGACCCGGACGAGGCGCGCCGCCATCATCGCGCGGGGCTGCTGCGCCTGTTCCGCCTGGGGCTGCGCGAGCAGATCAAATTCCTGGAGAAGAACCTTCCCGACCTCACCCGCATCAGCATGCTGTTCATGCCGCTGGGCAGCCAGGAGTCCCTGCGCGACCAGATTATCGACTGCGCCGTGGAAAGGGCGTGCCTGGCCGATCCCTGGCCGGTCAACCAGGCGGAGTTCGAATCGCGGCGCCTGGAAGGCAAGGGGCGGTTGGGCCTGCTGGCGCAGGAAGTCGGCAGGCTGGCCGGTGCGGTGCTGACGGAATGGGCCGCGCTGCAGCGCAAGCTGCCCCAGGCGAAAGGGCACGCGGCGGCCTATGCCGATTTGCAGCAGCAGGCCGGCGCCCTGGTGCCGCCGACCTTCCTGCGCGATACGCCCTATGCGCAACTGGCGCATTTCCCCCGTTACTTGAAGGCCGCGGTGGCCCGTATCGACAAGCTGCGAGCGGATCCTGCCCGCGACCAGCGCCTGATGGCCGACATGGCGCCCCTGCTGACGCAGTATCAACGCGCCCGCGCCGCGCTCAAGGGGGCGTCGGACCCGCGCCTGGACGAATTCCGCTGGCTGCTGGAAGAGTTGCGGGTTGCCCTGTTCGCGCAGGAGCTGCGCACGCCGATGCCGGTCTCGGTCAAGCGCCTGCAGAAGTCCTGGGAATCGATGCGGCGCTAAGCCGCGCCTGCGCCGGGGACGCAACCGCTCGCGGCACCATTGCCATGTCGGAGGGGGCGGCCTATCATCCTTTAGGATGGGGGCCGCTTTCAGGCTCCCGTCCTATCCTGTTTCCAGGAGAAAGTCATGAGCGACGCTGTCTTGCAAGCCCATGCATTGCGGTCCGGGAAGCCACCCTCCCGCCGATGGCCCTGGTTCCGCCGCCTGCGCCTCAAGGGCCTGGGCGGGGAATTGCGCGATTTTGTGGCCGAGGTTTTCGCGGCAATGGATCGCGGGCGGGATGTCCGGCCTATCGTTTCCGCCTACGCGCCGCCCCGTTCGTAGCGTGCCACCGGGGCGCCGTCAGATCCAGACGAAGGCGCCCACGACGAGCACCACCAGGGTCCACTTGACGGCCTTGTAGAGCGGCTTGTTCCAGGCCTTGAATCGCTTGCGCGCCTGGTCCAGGCGCCAATGCGCATGCGTCATGCGATTGATCGCGCCTGTCTTGTCGCCATCGTCGTTGGGCGAACTGGCCGCCGACATCACCACTTTGCCAAACCAGGCGTTGAACGCCTCTGCCCAACGCCAGCGCAGCGGCCTTTCGACGTCGCAGAACAGGATGATGCGGTTCTGGCCGGAGTTGTTATGGGCTTCGTGGATGTAGGTTTCATCGAACACGACGCCTTCCCCATCGCGCCAGCTGTAGCGTTCCCCGTCCACGTCGATGTAGCAGCGGTCGTCGTTGGGCGTGGCCAGCCCCAGGTGATACCGCAGCGAGCCGGAGAATGGATCGCGGTGCGGATTCAGCTTGCCCCCGTCCGGCAGTTCGGCAAACATCGCCGCCTTTACCTTCGGGAGGGTCTTGAGCAGCGCCACCGTGCGCGGGCACAGCGCTTCCGCCGAGGGATGGCGGGCGTCGTACCACTTCAGGTAGAAGCGCTTCCAGCCATATTTGAAAAAGGAATTGAAGCCGATATCGTCATGGCGTTCCGCCGCCTTGATGCGACGCATTTCGGCCATCTGCAGCGCTTCGTCGCGGATGATTTCCCAGTTGTCCTGCAGGACCTGCAGTTCCGGGATCTCGCGCGCCGAGACATAGGGCGTAGTGGGCACCCGCGAAGCGAGCACCATGAAGGCGTTTACCGGCGCCAGCAGGACGGAATGGTCCAGGAAGACGCGCGACCAGGCCAGGCGCACCCGGCCGCGATAGTGCCCATACAGAATGGAGGCCAGCCACAGCCCGGGGATCAGCCATTTCATAGCGGGGGAACACGCAAAGTACTCATCAACTGTCTATTCTTGCACAGCCGGCCCGCCGGTGGCACATCGGATGGCGCAGGCGCGGTCCATCGCGCGGTCTGCTGAGTACAATCGCGGACATGTCAGAAGAAGCCGTCGTCGCCCCGTCCCCCTTTGTACATCTGCGTGTCCACTCCGAATTTTCGGTGGTGGACGGCACGGTCCGTATTTCCGATCTCGTCAAGCGCGCCGCCAAGCTGGGCCAGCCAGCCGTGGCCCTGACGGACCTGTCCAACCTGTTCGGCCTGATCAAGTTCTACAAGGCAGCGCGCGGCGCGGGCATCAAGCCGGTCGCCGGCAGCGACGTCTGGCTGACCAACGACGACGATCGCGACAAACCGCATCGCCTGTTGCTGCTGGTGCGGGACCGCCAGGGCTACCTGAACCTTTGCGACCTGCTAAGCCGCGCCTATCTGACCAACCAGCACAAGGGGCGGGCGGAGATCCGGCGCGAATGGGTGCAGCAGGCCGCGGGGCTGATCGTCCTGTCCGGCGGGCGCGCCGGCGATGTCGGCCAGGCCCTGGAAGCCGGCAATGCGGCGCAGGCCCAGATGCTGGCGCGCCAGTGGGCCCAGGCTTTTCCCGATGCCTATTACATCGAGCTTCAGCGCGCCGGTATGGACGGCGACGAAGCCTATGTCCAGGCCGCCCTGCGCCTGGCGGGCGACTGCCACCTGCCGGTGGTCGCCACGCATCCCGTCCAATTTCTGGACAAGCACGAGTTCCAGTCGCACGAGGCGCGGGTCTGCATCGCGGAAGGCGAAATCCTGGCCAATCCCCGCCGCGTCCGGCGTTTCACGCCGGACCAGTACATGCTGGATAGCCAGGAAATGGCGCGGCGCTTCGCCGACGGGCCCTCGGCCCTGGCCAATACGGTGGAAATCGCGCGCCGCTGCAACCTGACGCTGGTGCTGGGCAAGCCCCGGCTGCCGAACTTCCCGACGCCGGAAGGGGTCACCCTGGACGACTACCTGGTCCAGCTGTCCGAGCAGGGCCTGGAAAAGCGGCTGCTGTTCCTGTTTCCGAACGAAGAAGATCGCAACGCCAAGCGCGACGCCTACTTCGAGCGCTTGCGCTGGGAATGCAAGACCATCATCCAGATGGGCTTTCCGGGTTACTTCCTGATCGTGCAGGACTTCATCAACTGGGGCAAGAACAACGGCGTTCCGGTGGGACCGGGCCGGGGGTCGGGCGCCGGCTCGCTGGTGGCATATGCGCTGGGCATTACCGATCTGGATCCCATCCGCTACGACCTGCTGTTCGAACGCTTCCTGAATCCGGAGCGGGTGTCCATGCCCGACTTCGATATCGATTTCTGCCAGGACAATCGCGAACGGGTCATCGACTACGTCAAGGAAAAATACGGCCGTGACGCGGTCAGCCAGATCGCTACCTTCGGTACGCTGGGCGCCAAGGCCGTGGTACGCGACGCCGGCCGCGTTCTGGACATGCCGTATATGTTCTGCGACGGCCTGTCCAAGCTTATTCCCTTCAACCCCGCCGATCCGTGGACGCTTGAACGCACGCTCAAGGACGAGCCGGCTTTCAAAGAGCGCTACGAGCAGGAAGAGGAAGTCCGCGGCCTGGTCGACCTGGCGCAACCGCTCGAAGGCCTGACCCGCAACATCGGCATGCATGCCGGCGGCGTGCTCATCGCCCCCGGCAAGCTCACCGATTTCTGCCCGCTGTACTGCCAGCCGGGCCAGGAAAACAGCGCGGTATCCCAGTTCGACAAGGACGACGTGGAGGCTGCAGGCCTGGTGAAGTTCGACTTCCTGGGCCTGCGCAACCTGACCATCCTGGACTGGGCCGTGCGCTATGTGCGGCAGTTCAACGAGGACAAGCGCGACTTCGACATCATGGCGGTGCCGCTGGACGATCCGGCGGCCTACAAGATATTGACGGACGCCAATACCACCGCGGTGTTCCAGCTGGAATCGCGCGGCATGAAGGAGCTGCTCAAGAAGCTGCGGCCCAATACCTTCGAAGACGTCATCGCCATGCTGGCGCTGTACCGTCCCGGTCCGCTGGAATCCGGCATGGTGGACGATTTCGTCAACCGCAAGCACGGACGCGCGCCCGTCGACTACTTCCATCCGGATCTGGAAGGCACGCTCAAGAGCACTTACGGGGTCATCGTCTACCAGGAACAGGTGATGTTGATCTCGCAGATCATCGGCGGCTATTCGCTGGGCGGCGCCGACCTGCTGCGCCGGGCCATGGGCAAGAAAAAGCCCGAGGAAATGGCCAAGCATCGCGAGCTTTTCCAAAAGGGCGCGGAAGCCAAGGGGCATGATCCCAACCTGGCGGTCAAGCTTTTCGACCTGATGGAGAAGTTCGCGGGTTACGGCTTCAACAAGTCGCACTCGGCGGCCTACGCGCTGATCGCCTACCAGACCGCCTGGCTCAAGGCTTACCATCCGGCCGAATTCCTGGCCGCGACCCTGTCCTCGGACATGGACGACACCGACAAGGTGCAGATTTTCTGGCGCGATGCCACGGAAAACGGCGTGGAAGTACTGCCGCCGGACGTGAACGCATCGGGCTACCGCTTCGAGCCGGTGGCCGACGCGCGTACCGCCAAGGGCTTGCCGCCCCGCACCATGCGCTACGGCCTGGGCGCCGTGAAGGGCACCGGCCAGGGCGCGGTGGAGGACATCGTCCGCGCCCGCCAGGAAGGCGGTCCCTTTCGCGATCTTTTCGATTTCTGCCGCCGAGTCGACAAGCATTCGGTCAACCGCCGCACCGTCGAGGCCCTGATCAAGGCCGGGGCCTTCGATGGGATCGAGCCGAACCGTGCCGCCTTGCTGGCGTCCGTGCCCACCGCCATGGAGGCCGCCGAACAGGCCGCGCGCAGCGCCAATCAGGTCTCTCTGTTTGGCGACGACGCCAGCGATGTCGTGGCCAGCGAATTGGCCAAGGTCGCGCCCTGGAACCTGCATACGCGTCTGACCGAGGAAAAATCCGCGCTGGGCTACTACTTCAGCGGCCATCTTTTCGACGCCTGGCGCGACGAAGTGCGGCGCATTGTCCCCATGACGCTTGCGCGCCTGGAACCGCAGCGCGAACCGCAATGGATGTGCGGCGTGCTGTCGGGCGTGCGCGCCATGATGACGCGGCGCGGCAAGATGGTGTTCGCCGTCCTGGACGACGGAACGGCGCAGGTCGAAATCTCCATCTTCAATGAACTCTATGAAAAACATCGCAATCGCCTGCGTGAGGACCAACTGCTGATCGTCCATGGCAAGGTCAGCAACGATGAGTATTCCGGCGGCATGCGCATCGTCGCCGAATCCTTGTTCGACCTGCAGCTGGCGCGCGAAGCGCGCGCGCGGTCGCTGCGCATCCGCCTGAACGGCAACGCCGACGCCGAACATCTGCGCAAGCTGCTCAATCCCTATCGCGCCGAGCCGGAAAACGGTGTGCCCGGAACGCCCGTGGAAGTGATCTACACGCGCGACAACTTTCTATGCACGGTAAGGCTGGGAGAAGACTGGCGCGTGCGCATGGCCGACGCGCTGCTGGACCGGCTCAATGAATGGACACGCCCGGAAAGCGTGGAGATCTCCTACTCATGACACCCTTACGCATCGTCCATTCCGAGGCTGCGGTCTCCTTTGGCGGGCAAGAGCACCGCATCTTCAAGGAGATGATCGCCATGCGCGAGCGCGGCCATCATATGGAGGCCATCTGCCAGTCGCGCGCCCAACTGGTCAAGCGGCTGACCGATGAAGGCTTCACCGTCCACCAGGTCGACATGGATGGCGTGCCGAACTACTTCAAGGGCATCGCGGCAATCCGGCGCATCCTGCGCGAAGGCCGCTTCGATGTACTGAACACCCACAGCCGGCGCGACACCGTCATTGCGGCGCCGGCGGCGCGCATGGCCGGCACGCCGCTTATCGTGCGCACCCGCCACCTGGCCAGCAAGGTGGGATCGATGTGGTCGTACACCATACTGCCGCATCGCGTCACGACGGTCAGCGACCACGTCCGCGAATACCTGATCACGCGCGGCGTGCCGCGCGAGCACGTGGCCACGCTGTATTCGCCCATCGTCCCGCCGCCGCCCATCGAAAAATCCACCTTGCGCGACGAGCTCGGCCTGGCCGACACCGATATCGTGGTCGGATGCGTCGCCGTCATGCGGCCGGCCAAGGGCCACGTCGCCCTGATCGACGCCATGCGGCCGCTGATGGTCACCCGACCCGATCTGCATCTGGTCTTTGTCGGCAGCGGTTCGCCCACGTTCGAACGCGTGCGGGCCTATATCGACGAGTTGGGGCTGCAGTCGCGCATTCACCTGATGGGCACGCGCCGCGACGTGCCCAACCTGCTGGCGGGCTTTGACCTGTTCGCGCTGGCGACCGAGCAGGAAGCGTCCGGCACGGTCTACGTCGAGGCGCAAGCCAGCGGGCTGCCCGTCGTCGGCACCAATGTCGGCGGCGTTTCCGAGATGTTCCGCGATGGGGTCAGCGGCTTTCTGGTGCCGTCCAAGGACCAGGCCGCGCTGACCGATGCCCTGCGGCGGCTGATCGACGATCCCGCGCTGCGCAGGCAGATGGGCGAAGCCGGCCGGCGCATGATCCGCGAAGAGGGCGTGTTCTCGCCGCAGCGCCTGGCCGAGCGCACTGAACTGATCTATCGCAAATGGCTGGCGGAGCGGCGGCGATGAAGCGCGCGCACAATGTGCCCGTGCTGATGTACCACCACGTCACCCCGGCGGGCGGCATGATTGCCGCCACGCCCGCGCACTTCGAAAGCCAGATCCAGCGGCTGGCGAGGTCCGGCTATACCGCGCTGTCTGCCGACCGCTTCGCCGCCCATCTGGCCGGCGAGCCGGTTCCGGAAAAATCCGTCCTGATTACCTTCGATGACGGCTACCTGGATAACTGGGTCCATGCCCATCCCATTCTGCACCGTTACGGCATGCATGCCGTGATGTTCATCGTGACGGGATGGATAGGCGACGGCCCGGTGCGGCCCACGGCGGGACAGGCGGGTGCGCCCGCGGTACCCGACCACGCCGCCTGCAAGGCTGCCATCGCCGGCCAGCGGGCGGACGAAGTCATGGCGCGCTGGAGCGAGATCGAAGCCATGCGCGCCGCCGGCACCTTCGAGTTCCATAGCCACACGCATACCCACACGCGCTGGGACAAAGTGTGCGGCACGGACGTCGATGGCAAGCGGGATCGTATCGCCGAAGAATTGCAGCGCTCGCGCGCGGTACTGGGCGAACGGTTGGGCGAGCAGAGTCCGCACCTGTGCTGGCCGCAGGGCTATTTCGACGACGATTACCTGGATGCAGGGCGCCGGGCAGGGTTCCGCTATTTCTACACCACGGATGCCCTGGGGCAGAATACAGCGGGGGGCGACCCCGAGCATATCTACCGCTTCGCGGTGCGCGACCAACCCGGGCGATGGCTGGCGCGTCGCCTGTGGCTGGGCGGGCATCCCGTCTGGGGGCCGCGCTATCACGCCTGGAAAGCCTGGAAGCGCCGGCTGAGAGGACGCGCATGAAGCTCTCGGTGATCGTCATTACCAAGAACGAGGCGGCGAACATCGTCGCCTGCCTGGATTCGGTCGCGTTCGCCGACGAGTTCATCGTGGTGGATTCCGGCAGTACCGACAACACCGTAGAACTGGCGCGCGCGATGGGGGCGACCGTGGAACAAACCCACGATTGGCCCGGTTTCGGTCCGCAGAAAAACCGCGCGCTGGCCTTGGCGCAGGGCGAGTGGGTGCTGTCCATCGACGCGGACGAACGGGTCACCCCCGAGCTGGCGCTGGCCATCCGGGAAGCCATTGCCGCGCCCGCCTGCGACGCCTACGAGATTGCGCGCCTGTCCGACTTCTGCGGGCGCTTTATCCGCCACAGCGGGTGGTGGCCGGACTACGTGCTGCGCTTGTTCCGCCGCGGCAGCGCCCGCTTCAGCGATGCCGCGGTGCACGAAAAAGTCGTTCCGGCCAGGCCCGGGCCCACCGGCCGGCTGCGTGGGCACTTCCTTCACTATCCCTATCCCAACCTGTATGCGCTGGTCAGCAAAGTCAATCGCTATTCGTCCGACGCGGCTGCGATGATGCACGCGCGCGGCAAGCGCACCGGCATACTGGGCGCCCTGGGCCACGGTTTCTGGACTTTCGTCCGCATCTACCTGATACGCCGCGGCTTTCTCGATGGCCGTCACGGCCTCGTGCTGGCCGTGACGTCCGCCTCAGGCAGTTTCTTCCGCTATGCCAAGCTGATGTTCCTTTCCGAAAACGCGTCTCGCGATGGCGCGCCCCGTCCTTGAAAATCCTCTACACGAACTTCCATCCGCGCAATGGCGGGGGGCATGTCACCTACATCATGAACCTGGCGCGCGGGCTGCGGCATGCGCATGCCATCACTGTCGCGACGCCCGCCACCAGCAGGCTGTACCGCTACGCGGCCGAGTTGCCCGGCGTGCGGGTGGCCGACTTCCGCTTCCGTTCGCGTATGACCGCCTTGTTCAGCGAGTCGATCGCCTTGCGCAGACTGATACGCCGGGAAGGTTTCGACCTGATCCACGTGAACGGTTCGACGGACCACAGGCTCGCGATGATCGCCACCCTGGGCATGCAGCGTCCTCCCATCATCTTCACCAAGCACAATGACCTGCCACTGCGCACCGTGGGCCACCGCCTGCGCGCGCGCTTCGGCACGGATCGGGTCATCGCGGTCAGCGAATTCGTCGCCGGTCTGCTGCGGCGGTCGCCGTATCGGCGTCTGCCGATCTCTACCGTGCGGCATGGCATCGATACGGACTATTTCGCGCCGCCTTCGGACGCGCTGCGCCCTGGTCTGCGGGAAAAGTATTTCGGCCCCACTGCGCCGGGCAAGATCCTGCTGGGTAGCGCCGGCGGCACGGACTACGACAAGGGCTGGCTGGACCTGCTGGCCGGCCTGGCGATGCTTGCGCCCCACGAACGCCAGTGCTTCCGGGTACTGGTCGCCGGCGACTTGCCCGATGACGCGAAAATGGCCCGGGTGCGCGAGCTCGGCCTGCAGGACCAGGTCGTGTTCCCGGGCCTGCTGGATGACGTGCGTCCCGCCCTGGCGGCGTGCGACGTCGGTTTCGTGCTGTCGTATCGCGAAGCGCTATCTTTCGCCTGCCGCGAAGTCATGTCCCTCGGCCTGCCTGCCCTGATATCCAACGTCGGCGGCCTGCCGGAGAACGTCACGGACGGGTGCGACGGCTGGGTCGTCCCGGTGCGCGACCCCGCGGCGATCGCCGAGGTGCTGCGGAGTATGCTGGCCGATCCCGGCCGCATCGGCGTCATGGGCGCCGCCGCGCGGGAAAAAAGCCAGCGCGAATTCAACCTGGCCCGGTTCGTGGAAGGGACATATGCCGTCTACCAGGCGGCGCTGGACGGCCGCTAGCAGCCTCCCCGCGGGCCGGGTTCGCATGGCCGGCCCGGCCTCGCCGGCTCTCCCGGCATTCGCGCGCCCATCTCGCGGGGCCGGCCCGATCCTATAATCGCGGCCATGGCGATCCCTATCCTCATGTACCACCAGGTCGGCGCGCTGCCGCCGCGCGGCACGCCTTATCGCGGCCTGACCGTCGACGCCGCCGCCTTCCGGCGGCAAATGGCCTGGATGCGCCGCCTGGGCTACCGGGGGTTGTCCATGCGCGATCTAATGCCGTACCTGCGGGGCGAGCGCGCCGGCAAAGTCTTCGGCATCACTTTCGACGATGGCTACCGGAACGTGCACCGCAACGCGATGCCGGTACTGTCCGAACTCGGTTTCACCGCGACCAACTACTTCGTCGCCCGCCAGTTCGACGGCAGCAACGTCTGGGACCATCCGCATGGCGTTCCGCCGTCGGCCTTGATGTCGGCGGCTGAAATGCGTGAGTGGGCGGCCGCCGGCAACGAGGTGGGTTCACATACGCTGGATCACGTTCATTTGCCGCAACTCCATGCCGACGAGGCGCGACGCCAGATCGCCGCCTCGCGCCGCGAACTGGAAGACGCGCTGGGCGGCCCGGTGACGGCGTTCTGCTATCCCTATGGCGAATACAACCCGGCCGTCATGGAAATGGTGCGCGCGGCCGGCTATGACAACGCCACGCTGACCAAGCGTGGGCTGGCCAACGTCCAGGACGACCCGATGGGCCTGCCACGCGTGCTGGTCGCCGGATCGACCGGCATTATCAGTTTCCTGCGCAAGACGCTGACGCCTTACGAAGACCGCAAGCGTCGCCGCTGGTAGCATGCGCCGCGACGCCCCGGTGGGGGGGCGCCTGGCGGCAGCGCCCGGCTAGCCCGGCAAGCCGCCCGCGGGCTGGGGGGCGGTGGCCTGCTCGAGACGCGCCAGCCACGCGATGGCGTGTTCCCGGTCGGCGCCGCACATATCTGCGGCCGGACGCAGCCCGCCGCAAAAGTCCGGCCGTTCCGGCTGCCCGAAGACCGCGCAGCGCATGTCGTCGGTCAACTGCATGCAAGGCACGCCGGCTGGCTTGCCCTGCGGCATGCCCGGCAGGGGGCGCGTGATCGACGGCGCGATGCAGCAGGCGCCGCATCCGGGCCGGCAGGGCAGGGCATCCGCTTCGGGCATCAGATCCACCCCCGCAGCCAGTACAGGAACAGCCCGGTGTATTCCTTGATGATGGAGCGGCTGGCCTCGAAAGTGCGGTCGTCCGGCAACCATGGCGAAATGGACGCCGACGCCGGCAGGTAAATCTGCGGCTGCGATGGCGCCGGGATCGCCGTCACGCCCTGCTTGCGGAAGGCCGCCATGGCGCGGGGCATGTGCAGGGCCGACGTGACCAGCAGCACCGTGCGGATGTCATGCTCCTTTAACTGGCCTTCCGTCAGGATGGCGTTCTCATACGTCGTCCGGCTGTCGTTTTCCAGGATCATGGCGCTGCGCGGGACGCCGGACTGGCGCAGCGCGTGGGCCATGCCCTCCGCTTCGCTGACGTCGCCGCTCAATGCGCCGCCGGAAAGCACGATCTTCGGGGCGCGGCCGGCGTCGTACAGTTGTTCCGCCGTCTGGAAGCGCCGGATGGCCGTTTCGCGGTCGTAGGGCAGGAACCAGTTCTGGCGGTCGTTGGCGATATTGCCGCCCAGCACGACGATGGCGTCCGCCGTCGGCAATTCGGCGGGCGCCCGATAGGGGTATTCGCTTTCAAGGATGCCGCCCAGCCACAGCGTGGTCGCGGGCAGGGACCAGGCATAGGCCCAGGCCGCGCCGGCCAGCGCCAGGACGAGGCCGGTCTTGCGCCAGCGGAACAGGGCCAGTACCAGACCCAGCGCGACGAGCGCCAGGCACAGATAAAGCGGGATGATGAGATACGCGAGAAGACTGACGATAGACATACCTCCACGATTGTTCAGGCCGGCGCGCCGCCTGTCAATTCGTGGGACCCATGTTCAGCCTTATGTCCATTCAACATTGCCTCTGCGTTACGCAGGACTTCCGCCACGTCGGGCCAGCCCTGGTCGGATCCCAGGCAGCACGCGCGGGGCGACCATGGTCCGGTGCGGTCCCGTTGGGTGACGCCGAACAAGGTAATCTGCCGCGCCCCGGCCGCCGCAGCTACATGGGATACGCCGGAATCGTTGCATATCACCAGGGCGGCCCGGGTGGTCAGCGCGGCGAAGGCCCCCAGTCCCATGGCGGGCAGCAACAGCGCGTCGGGCGCATTGGCGCGTGCCGCGTCGACCTCGGCAGGGGGCGGACACATGG
This sequence comes from Bordetella sp., assembly GCF_057362025.1. Taxonomy (NCBI): domain Bacteria; kingdom Pseudomonadati; phylum Pseudomonadota; class Betaproteobacteria; order Burkholderiales; family Alcaligenaceae; genus Bordetella; species Bordetella sp. The sequence goes on from NZ_JBMQQZ010000020.1 coordinate 91,948, forward strand.
CGACACGCCTGCCGCGCGATTGCAGATCGCGGGTCAGCGCGGCGTAGCCCGGCCATACCTTATCGCGGCCACGATGCAGTCCCGTGGCCGTGGGCGCGATCAGGACGAAAGGCTCCCGTGCCAGCCCCGCCTCGGACAGGCAGGACGCGGCTTGCGCCCTGTGGGTGGCGGTCAGCGTCAGCTTCAGCTCCGGGGCCGGCTCCGGCGCGCCGCTAGGCAAGCCCCAACGGCCCAGGGCCTCGCGTGCGAGGTGGTACCAGGATTGCACGGCATGCAACGTCGCGTCGGGCTTGCGTACCGGCCAGCGCAGCAGCGGGCTGCGTCCGTCGTCCCGGTAGCCCGCCACCGGCAGTCCCGCCAGGCGAAAGACCGCGGCGCTGGACAGGGAATCCGGCAACGCCAGCGCCACACCCCCGCGGCCGGCGGCCCGCACGTGCGCCCGCACGGCGCCGCGGTCCTCCCAGAACCGGCCCTGCATGGCGATGAAATCGTCCCCGCCCGCCACGCCGGCGAGCAGGTCCCGCGCCCAGGGGCGGGCACACAGGACCAGCGGCAATCCGGCGGCCTGCAGCAGGCGCAGGGCGGGCAGGCTCATGCAGACATCGCCTACCCAATTGGGGAGTCGCACATACAAACGGGTCACGGATGGCATAAAGGCAGGGTGCCGCGTCGGGGCGGCGCTAGGGTGGGCCAGGGCAGCAGAAGGGGGCTTGCCGCCGGTCGGCCGGTCATGCGGCCAACGGTACAATGCCCCGGACGATTGTATAAAAGCGGGAGATTTCTTGAATTCTGCCACTCGCACCAGGCCAGCCGGGTCGCATCCGGTCAAGGCCGTGCTCTGGAAACGTATTTATTCGCGCGTCGGGTCGCACTGGAAGGCACTCCTGCTGGCGGTCCTGCTGATGGCGGGCGCGGCGGGAACGCAGCCTACCCTGGCCGTCATCATGAAACCCTTGCTGGACGACGGGTTCAGCGGTGCCCGGCCCTACTATGTGTGGGCGATCCCGCTTGCCGTCGTAGGCCTGATTTTCCTGCGCGGCGTATGCAACTTCTTCAGCGACTACCTGCTGGCGTGGGTGGCCAACAACGTCCTCCGCGGCATCCGCCAGGAAATGTTCGATCGCCTGCTCGGCCTGCCGGACGAGCAATTCAAGCGCGGCGACACGGGGCGGCTGCTGAACCGCTTCACCATCGACGCCGGCAATGTCACCGGCTATGCCACGGATGTCATTACCGTGCTGGTGCGGGAAAGCCTGGTCGTGGTCGCGCTGATCTGCGTCCTGCTTTATATGTCCTGGCTGTTGACGCTGATCATCCTGGTCATGCTGCCCGTCTCCGTGCTGATCGCGCGGGTCTTCATCCGGCGCCTGCGCAAGATCAACCGCGAAACCGTCAACATGAACGCCGAACTGACGCGCGTGGTGGGCGAAGGCATCGACGGTCAGCGCGTCATCAAGCTGTTCGACGGCTACGAGTACGAGCGTGGCCGCTTCAGCTATGTCAATTCGCGCCTGCGCCGCTTCGCCATGCGCAGCGCGGTCGCCGACGCCGCCATGACGCCCCTGACGCAGGTCTGCATCGCCTTGTCGGTCGGCGGCATCATCGCCGTCGCTCTCGGGCAGGCCAATGCCGGCACGCTCACGGCCGGCAGCTTCGCCGCCTTCATGGCATCCCTGGCGCAGCTGTTCGACCCCGTCAAGCGCCTGACGAACCTGGCCGGCCGCATGCAGCGCATGCTGGTCTCCGCCGAAAGCGTCTTCATGCTTATCGACGAGGTGCCGGAACGTGAAACGGGCGACCGCACGCTGCCCCAGCCGGTACGCGGCCTGGTCGAGTTCCGTGGCGTGTGCCACCGCTTCCCCGACGCCAACCGGGATACCGTTACCGATGTGACGTTCACGGTGCAGCCGGGCGAAACCGTGGCGCTGGTCGGACGCTCCGGCAGCGGCAAGACGACGCTGGTGAATATGCTTCCGCGGTTCGTCGCTCCCACCGCCGGGCACATATCGGTCGACGGCATCGATATCCGCGACCTGACGCTGGGCAGCCTCAGGTCGAACCTGTCGCTGGTCAGCCAGGACGTCGTGCTTTTCGACGACACCATCGCGGTCAACGTCGGGTACGGCGCGCTGGGCCAGGCCAGCGACCAGCAGGTGCTGGAGGCCCTGGAAGCCGCCAACCTGCAGGATTTCGTCAACGGCCTGCCCAATGGCATCCACACCGCGGTGGGCGAAAACGCCGCGCGGCTGTCGGGCGGCCAGAGGCAGCGGCTGGCCATTGCGCGCGCGCTGATCAAGAACGCGCCTATCCTGATACTCGATGAAGCGACCTCGGCGCTGGACAACGAATCGGAAAGGCAGGTTCAGGCTTCGCTGGAGCGGCTCATGAAAGGCCGCACCACGCTGGTGATCGCTCACCGTCTTTCCACCGTGCAGAACGCCGACCGGATCGTCGTGCTGGATGGCGGCCGGGTCATGGAGCAAGGCCGCCACGAGGACCTGCTGGCCGCGAACGGCCTTTACGCGTCGCTGTACCGCATGCAATTCCGAGAAACCGAATAATCTGCGCTTTTCTATTTCGGGAGTTGGATTTCATGCCTCTCGCGCAACAGGATCTCCCCGCGGACGCGGCCGCCGTTATTCAGTTCTGGCGTGATGCGGGACCACAAAAATGGTTTAGCAAGGATCCGGCATTCGATGCGGAGTTCGCGCATCGCTTCGCCGCGTTCCATTTGGCCGCCGCGCGCCGGGAACTGGATCATTGGGAAGCCACCGCCCACGGCATGCTCGCCTTGCTGATCCTGCTGGATCAATATCCACGCAATGCGTTCCGCGGCAGCGCGCATATGTATGCCACCGATCCACTGGCGCGCCTGTTCGCCAGCCGGGCAATCGACCGGGGCCTGGACAAGCAGGCCGAGCCGGACATGCTGGTCTTCTTCTATCTGCCTTTCGAACATTCGGAGGACCCGGCGGACCAGGCGCGCTCGGTGCAGCTCGCGCAGCGGCTGGATCCCCGCAGCCGGGACTTCGCCATCCTGCACCGGGATATCATCGCGCGCTTCGGGCGATTCCCCCATCGCAACGCGCAACTGGGCCGGGCGACGACGCCCGAGGAACAGGCATTCCTCGACCAGAAGGGATTCGCGGGGTAGGCCGTACGGGCTATCGGCCAGTGTCCTCGTGCACGGGCCAGCGTCGGTCCGGGCTGGCTCTCCGGTCGCGGCGGATCCGGTCATTCCCGCACGCACGGGCGTGTGGGTGTCCGGATCCATCGGGCCGGATGCGCGGCTCCGCCCGTGAGTCTTCGGCCGCGACGGAACCTTTCATGCCCGCTCGCGCAAATGCGCGGGCGTCTAGATCAGGATCAGATCGTACTGCTCCTGGGTGTAGGCGGCTTCGACCTCCAGCGACACGGTTTTGCCGACGAAGTCGCCCAGCATGGCCAAATGCTGGCTTTCCTCTTCGAGGAATAGATCGACCACCTGCTGCGAAGCCAGGATACGGAACTCCTTGGGATTGAACTGGCGCGCCTCGCGCAGGATCTCGCGCAGGATTTCGTAGCAGATCGTGCGCGCCGTGCGCACATGCCCACGGGACTGGCAGGTGGGGCAGGATTCGCACAGCTGGTGTGCCAGCGAATCGCGGGTCCGCTTGCGTGTCATCTCCACCAGTCCCAACTGGGTGAAGCCGTTCACCGTCATGCGCGTGCGGTCGCGCGCCAGGGCTTTGCGCAGCTCCGCCAACACCGTTTCGCGGTGTTCCACATCTTCCATATCGATGAAATCCAGGATCACGATGCCGCCCAGATTGCGCAGGCGCAGCTGGCGCGCGATCGCCTGCGCCGCTTCCAGGTTCGTCTTGAATATCGTGTCGTCGAAATTGCGGCCGCCGACAAAGCCGCCGGTGTTCACGTCCACCGTCGTCAGCGCCTCGGTCTGGTCGATGATGAGATAGCCGCCGGATTTCAGGTCGACACGCCTCGACAGCGCGCGCTGGATCTCCTCGTCCACATTCGCAGTGTCGAACAACGGCCGTTCGCCGCTGTAGTGGTGTATGCGGTCCACCACCGATGGCGTATACAGCCGTGCCCATTCGATCAGATGGGCCGTGGTGGTGCGCGAATCCACGCGAATCATGCCGGTGTGCGGGCCCACCATATCGCGCAGTACGCGCTGCGCCAGCGTGAGGTCCTGGTGCAGCACCGCCGGCGCCGGGTGACTGCGCGCGGCGGCCTGCACGCTGGCCCACAGTTTGCGCAGGTAATCCAGGTCCGCGCGCAATTCCTCGTCTGTGGAGCCCTCCGCCTGGGTGCGGACAATAAATCCCCCTTTTTCCTCGGCGGGCATGAGCGCATGCAGGCGTTCGCGCAGTAGCGTGCGTTCCGACTCGGAGTCGATCTTTTGCGAGATGCCGATGTGAGGGTCGTGCGGCAGGTAGACCAGCATACGGCCGGCCATGCTGATCTGCGTCGACAGCCGCGCTCCTTTCGTGCCGAGCGGGTCCTTGATCACCTGCACCATCAAGGTCTGGCCTTCGAACAGCAGCTTTTCGATGGGCGTGGGGTTCAGCCCCTGGCTGCGCTCGGCGCGGTTCTCGCGCAGGTCGGCGATATGGATGAAAGCGGCCCGTTCCAGGCCGATATCGACGAATGCGCTCTGCATGCCTGGCAGCACGCGCACCACGCGGCCAAGATAGATATTGCCGACGTGCCCGCGCTGGATGCTGCGTTCGACGTGCAGCTCCTGCACGGCGCCTTGCGCGACCACCGCGACGCGGGTCTCGAACGGGGTGACATTAATCAGGATGTCTTCGTAGACGTCGGGAAGGGTGGCTGACATGATGGGACTTTTATCGTTGGGAAGGGGCAGGGCGGCACTGGCGCATCGCGACCGTTCCGCGTGGCGGGCGCGCCTGCACATCAGTCGAAGTCTATCCATAAAGTGGCGTGGCGGCGATTCCCGGCGCCACCGCGGCAAGCCGCGCAACGATGTGCTATAGTCGCGCCCCTTCGCTGTTCGCGAACCGGTCACGACACCGGCGACGCGGAAGCACCACGGTGGCGGTTCCGAACGGACTGCTGGCGCGGGTGATTCCGATGCCGCTTTGGGAGTCGCGGTGGGCGATGAGTGAAGGCGGGAAGGTGAAGCCAGGTTGTCGAGTGTGCGGGGTGTGAAGTCGAAGCGAGCTTGATTTGACAGC
>NZ_JBMQQZ010000021.1:0-13415 GCF_057362025.1 Bordetella sp.
CGCGGGGTAACCGGTAAGGTACCTGAATTCCAATGGCCAGCCCTCGTCGGTGATGTTGTCGCTGACATAAACCTCCTCGCTCCCGTCGTGGCTCGCATACGCCAGGACTGGGTCCACGAAATCGACACAGGCGTAAGTTGGATCCACGGATGGATCCAGTGCCGATATGGTTTGGTCATTGGTGGTCATAAGGCGGTCCTCATGCTTTGTAAAGCGGTGCCGCGAGTCGTCAAACGGACATATCGGCAATCTGATTCCCGTTCCGCTTCCCGTTTTTCCCGATAGATGATCAGTCGATTACGACCGTTGAAATAGTGGCCTGGTCTCGCGCATCCGGCAAGTTGCAGCCCCCGCAAGGGGCGTAATGTCTTGTGACGCTCGACTTCAGGCAAGGGACGGCCGGCCGCGAGCCCGTCCCGGCCATCGCATCGACGGGGACCAGGTCGAAGCCAGTTTCAAGAATGGCGTGCCGGCCATTACACTGGCCAGGAGCGCAAGCGCGCAATCCCGCGTCGAGCGCATCACGGTCAAGGGCTGACGTCGCGCGAACGGCGCCGCCCACGACCCGCCGGCAAGGCCCCGACCGCGGGCCGCGGCGGCCGTCCCGGGAACCCGATATGAAAATCAACCGGAAGACGCAGTTCCACCTGGGCTACTGGCTGCTGGCGATCGCCGCCTTGCTTTGGTTCCAATCGTTCTACACCGCCACCCAGCAAGTCGCGCAGATCCCCTACAGCCAGTTCGAGACCTACCTGGACGCCGGCCAGATCGCCGAGGCCGCCGTATCCGACCAATACATCCAGGGCCGTTTCACCACGCCGCAGGAAGGCCGCACCCATTTCATCACCGCCCGCGTCCAGCCCGACATCGCCCGCCAGCTGCGCGAGCATGGCGCGGTGGTCACCGGCCAGATCGAAAGCACCTTCCTGCGCGACCTGCTGTCGTGGGTGCTGCCGGTGGTGCTGTTCGCCGGGATATGGATATTCATCCTGCGCCGGATAGGCGGCGGCATCGGCGGCGGGCTGATGCAGATAGGCAAGAGCAAGGCCAAGGTCTATGTCGAAACCGATACCCGCGTCACGTTCGATGACGTCGCCGGCGTCGATGAAGCCAAGGAAGAGCTCAAAGAGATCATCGATTTCCTGCGCAATCCCAAGGAATATGGGCGGCTGGGCGGCCGCATGCCCAAGGGTGTGCTGCTGGTCGGGCCGCCCGGCACCGGCAAGACCTTGCTGGCGCGGGCCGTGGCAGGCGAGGCCAAAGTCCCGTTCTTTTCGATTTCGGGTTCGGAGTTCGTCGAGATGTTCGTGGGTGTCGGCGCGGCTCGGGTGCGCGACCTGTTCGAACAGGCCCGCGCCAAGGCCCCCGCCATCATCTTCATCGACGAACTCGACGCCTTAGGCCGGGCGCGCGGAATCGGCCCCATGGGCGGCCACGACGAAAAGGAACAGACGCTGAACCAGTTGCTGGTCGAGCTCGACGGCTTCGACGCGTCGACCGGCCTGGTCCTGCTGGCGGCCACCAATCGGCCCGAGATCCTGGACCCGGCGCTGCTGCGCGCCGGCCGCTTCGACCGCCAGGTGCTGGTGGACCGGCCCGACAAGCAGGGCCGCATCCAGATCCTGATGGTGCACATGAAGAAAGTCACGCTGGCGCCGGACGTGGACGCGGCGAGCGTGGCGGCGCTGACACCCGGCTTCACCGGCGCCGACCTCGCCAACCTCGTCAACGAAGCGGCGCTGCTGGCCACCCGCCGGCAGGCCGCGGCGGTAGCGATGGCGGACTTCAACAACGCCATCGAACGTATCGTCGCCGGCCTGGAAAAGCGCAACCGGCTGCTCAACCCGAAAGAGCGCGAAGTCGTGGCCTACCACGAGACCGGCCACGCACTGATCGCCATGGCCCTGCCCGGCGTGGATCCGGTCCACAAGGTGTCGATCATTCCGCGCGGCGTCGGCGCGCTGGGCTACACCATCCAGCGCCCCACGGAGGATCGCTTCCTGATGACGCGCGAGGAACTGGAGAACAAGATGGCGGTGCTGCTGGGTGGCCGCGCCGCCGAATGGGTGGTCTACGGGCACCTGTCCACCGGCGCGGCGGACGATCTGGCCAAGGTCACCGACATCGCGCGCGCAATGGCCATGCGCTACGGGATGACCGAAACCATCGGCAATGTTTCGCTGGAGCGGGACCGGCGGTCTTTCCTGATCCCGGATGAGCTGGGTCCGTCCAAGACGGAACGCGATTATTCCGAGGCCACCGCGGCGGTGGTCGACCGGACGGTGCACCAGATCATCGAAACGGCGTTCGCGCGCACCGTGAAAATGCTGGAAGCGCGGCGCGACGTCCTGGAACGCACCGCCAGGCTGCTGCTGGAAAAGGAAACGCTGGACGAGACCGAGTTGCACGGCATCGCGGACCAGGCCCGCATCGCGCCAGCGGCATAGGCACGTCGCACGCCGCCGGGCGCGTCAATTACCGAAGGCCCGGCGCAGCCGCTCCAGCTCGGCCATGTTCAGGCGCTTTGCCTCTTTTTCGGCATAGTCGCGCTCGCCCGCGTCGTAATGGCCCTTGTAGATGCATTTGCTACGGTTGGACCTGCATGAGTCGGCTGCCTGGCTGGTGGTGACGCTCGGGCTCGACGAAGCCGCCTCGCCGCCGGGAACATCGGGGCTGGTCTTCGTGGAAGAGCACGCGGACACAAGCGCCACGAGTAACAGCAGTGCGGTACGGCGGATCAGCATTGAAATGGACATCGTCCCTCTGGGCCTGGTGGAATTCCCTGGCCATTTCGATACAGCAGAGCACCCGGCTGTTGTCGTGGCGAAGAGAGCGTTTTTCGGCGCGGGCGCAGCGGCCGATGCCGGCCACACACCCGCGCGCATATAGGCGTCTATCCCGGCGGGGAAGCCGGAATTCGCAAGATTATGAATGCGTTTGAAGGCAGACCGCAATATTTCGGGTATGCCGAAATCACGTGGAAACGTATCGCCGCATTCCGTATCAATCCTGCCGCTCGGCCCCCTGGTCCGTCACTCGCAATCCGCGCTGCACCGCCGGGCGCGCGAGGCCACGCTCAAACCACGCCTGCACGTGCGTAAAGCGGTCGAAGCCGACAAGCTCGCGCGCTTCGTAGAAGCCGACCAGGTTACGCACCCAGCCGAGCAGCGAAATATCGGCAATGGTGTAGCCGGCGTCCATAATCCACTCGCGAGCGGCAAGCCTTTGGTCAAGGACACCGAGCAGCCTTGCCGACTCGGCCACGTATCGGTCGCGCGGGCGCTTGTCTTCATAAGCCTTGCCGGCGAACTTGTTGAAGAAGCCGACCTGGCCGAACATCGGCCCTACTCCGCCCATCTGCCACATCAGCCACTGGATCGTTTCGTAGCGTGCGTGCGGGTCCGCCGGCAGGAACTGCCCGGACTTGTCCGCGAGATAGATCAGGATCGCGCCCGACTCGAACAAGGCCAGCGGTCGGCCGCCCGGTCCGTCGGGATCGTAGATCGCCGGGATCTTGCCATTGGGATTGAGCGCGAGGAACGCCGGGTCGTGGCTGTCATTGGCCGTGATATCGATGCGATGCGGTTCATAGGCCAGCCCGGTTTCCTCCAGCATGATGCCGACCTTCACGCCGTTGGGCGTCGGCAATGAAAAAAGCTGGAGTCGATCGGGATGCTGTGCCGGCCAACGCCGGAAGATGGGATGGTCCAGTGTCACTTTCTGTCTCCTGCGCTTTCTGGCCCTGAGGTCCGAAGCGTGTACTTTAGGCCTGAGCGATACCGGCTTCGAGACTACCCATGCTCAATAAAATGCCGGATAGGATCAAACCGGCGGCACACCCCTCCCCGCAATCGCCGCAGGCCGGGGGCAGCCGCATTACCGGTCCGGCGTGGTCAGTTCTTTATCGTCGGCGTCAACGACAAATACCGCCAGCAGCTTCGCGGGTTGGGTTTTGCTCGCATTTCGGCTGACTGTATGTCTCGCGCCGGGAGGCTCGGACCAGCCTTCTCCGGCGCGATACACATGCGCTTCGCCATCGTTCACCTTCGATTCGATCGCGCCCGATATCACATACGCGTAAATGAACGCGGATTTCGCATGCGTGTGAGGTACCGACGCACCGCCGGGCGGATACTCGACCTCCACCGCGACGAGCGATTTCCCCGGCACATTGGGAATCGCCTGTTCGAAAATCGGCTTCACTTTTTCGCTGCCCTCATGCGCAGGGACGCGGGTACTGGCGAAGATCGCAACAATCGCGCAAAACGCGGACAGAAAACGGCGCGGCATCATGGTCGACTTTTATCTCCAGGTTGACGCCGGAATTCTGTACCTTTGCCGGTACGAACCAAAGAACCAAAATCGCCGGTTCTCGTGTGTACCAAGATCAGGGGCGCAAGCCTGCGGATTCGCCTCGACCGGACATCGAAGCTTTCCGTGTCCGTCGACTTAAGCGACTGTATTCCGCCCACCGCGATGCGCTATGCGAACAGTTGATCTTGGCCCCGTAAGCAAGGCAGGCACGCTCGCCCACGACCGCGGCCAGATCCGCTTTCATTACGAACGCGGCTGGCTCAGGGACCCTCGCACCTTCGCGCTCGATCCCGACCTGTCTCTGGACGAGAATCCGTTCTGCGCTGCGCAAATGGCTTGCTGTCCTTGTCACCCCGGGCGTCTCTGGGCGGAGCACGGCCGAAAGCCAACTTCACCGAACCATCCAAGTCAGGGAGGGTGTATGCCTTGCCTGTTGCCTTGGCCTGTCGAACGGCCAGGTCTGAGCGTGCCATGCTGTTGCTCCTGAACATGAGTCAGGAACCAGATGCTGGTCACGTCGGCCTCGTCCCTCCATCAACAATCCGGAATCAGCCGCGCCCGCAAAAATGGACTTGTTTGTGGACTTAAAAGTCCCGGCTGTAGGCGGATCGCAGTGGACTACGGCAGATCACCAAAGAGAGGAAAAATCTTTGCGGCAACGACTCGCAGACTCTCTTGGACTGCTGCGGAAGTCCGCAGATTGATGCAGTGGAGCGGGTGATGGGAATCGAACCCACGCTTGAGGCTTGGGAAGCCGCCGTTCTACCATTGAACTACACCCGCCCGGATGTCGCGTCTGCATGGCGTGGCGCCAGCAGGAAGGCGATTATACATTGGCCTAGGGTGGCCGATGGTGCGCGGTGCGGCAGGCGCGGTCTCCCGCGGATTGGATGGCCTGCCGGTGGAGCGCGCGCTGAGCGCAGCCCACGATCCGATTATCCGGCGCGCGTTTGACCCCAGGGGCGTTAGCTGACAGTCTTACGGATTCGATTCAATGCAACGGCAACTCCGCGACATGCTTCCCCGCTTCATACTGGCCTTGTCTCTCCCCATACTGCTCAGCGCCTGTGGCCCGGCCGCCCCCAAACGCAGCAGTTCCTGCCACTGGTGGAACAGTTGCTCCTACGAGGGCTCTTACGAGGCCGGCGAAGCGGCCTACGCCAGGGACGAGGCCGCGCGGCTGAATGAAGAGCAGACGGCAAAGCTCAAGCAGCAGCGCTAGCCTGGCTCGATTCGGGCGGATTACGCGCATGCCGCTCCCGCCGCGATCAACAGTGGACGGGAATGGTCTGTTCAGGGCTGGGCAGAGGAATGGTCGAGAAATTCCCGACCTAGCTGTGCTAGACAAGGCCGTACCGCTGGCAAGCGCCCGCGGCAGGGAGACGAATTATAGCGCGGCGGCGGACGCGGGCCGCCGCATAGGCTAATCCTGTCCCTCCTGCGCCCGCGCACCAGTCCAGCCCACTACAATGGCGCGCTATGAATACGACCTCCGCATCCGAAGACGACGAGCCTCCATCGCCGTCCCTGACACCCGCCTCCCAGGCTGACCTGGCGTCGCCGGAACACACCCCCGACGGCCTGGCCGCCACGCATATCCGCAGCTTCGTCCACCGGCGCGGCCATATCACGCAAGGCCAGCGCGACGCGCTGGAACGGCTGCTGGCGCAGTGGTCCATTCCCTATGCCCAACGCCGGCTGGATCCGGCCGCCATCTTCGGGCGCCAGGCGCCCACCATCCTGGAAATCGGCTTCGGCATGGGTGAAACCACCGAACGCATCGCCCTGGACCGCCCCGGCGACAATTTCCTGGGTGTGGAGGTCTTCAATGCCGGCGTCGGCTCGATGCTCAAGCGCATCGAGGCCTCCGCCCTGCGCAACGTCCGCATCATCCAGCATGACGCGGTGGAAGTCCTGCGCGACATGATTGCGCCGGACTCCCTGGACGGCGTACACATCTACTTTCCCGATCCCTGGCCCAAGAAGCGCCATCACAAGCGGCGCCTGATCCAGCCGCCCTTCGTTTCCCTGCTGGCCAGCCGCGTCAAGCCGGGCGGCTACGTGCATTGCGCCACCGACTGGGAACATTACGCGGAGCAGATGCTCGAAGTCCTGGGCGCCGAACCCCAATTGCGCAACACCGCCGACGGCTACGCGCCGCGTCCCGAATTCCGTCCCCAGACCAAATTCGAAACCCGCGGCCTGCGCCTGGGCCACGGGGTCTGGGACCTCATGTTCAAGCGAGTCGCCTGAATGCTATTCCCCGCTATCGAACCTTATCGCCACGGCATGCTGGACACCGGCGACGGCCACCAGGTGTATTGGGAGCTGTGCGGCAATCCCGCCGGCAAGCCCGCTGTGTTCCTGCACGGCGGACCCGGTAGCGGGTGCGCGCCGGTGCATCGGCAATTATTCGATCCCGCCCAATACAACGTGCTGCTGTTCGATCAGCGCGGGTGCGGCCGTTCGCGGCCGCACGCCAGCCTGGACAACAACACCACGTGGCATCTGGTGGCCGATATGGAGCGCCTGCGCACCGAAGTGGCCGGCGCGGATCGCTGGCTGGTATTCGGGGGGTCCTGGGGCTCCACGCTGGCGCTGGCCTATGCGCAAACGCACACCGACCGCGTGGCGGCCTTGATCCTGCGCGGGATCTTCACCGTGCGGCGGTCCGAGGTGCAGTGGTATTACCAGCACGGTGCGTCCGAACTCTTTCCGGACCTGTGGGAAGAATACGTGGCGCCGATTCCGCCGGAAGAGCGCGACGATATGGTGCAGGCCTATCGCCGTCGGCTGACGGGTAGCGACCCGGCCGCGCAACTCGCGGCGGCCAAGGCGTGGAGCCGGTGGGAAGACAGCACCATCACCATGCTGCCCAGCATGCGCCACCAGCAAAGCCACGCGGGCGACCAGGCGGCCCTGGCTTTCGCGCGCATCGAAAACCACTATTTCGTCCATGAAGGCTTCATGGCGGAAGGCCAGTTGATCCGCGATGCGCACAAGCTGCGCGACGTACCGGGCGTGATCGTGCAGGGACGGTACGATGCTTGCACGCCGGTCCGCACGGCGTGGGACCTGCACCGCGCCTGGCCCGAAGCCCGCCTGCACATCGTGCCGGATGCCGGCCATGCCTTCGACGAGCCCGGCATTCTTGCTCATCTGCTGGAGGCCACCAACCGCTATGCGGCAACGGGCCGCCCCTGAACCGCCCCCGGGATATGACGATGAAGATTCAGCTGAACGGTGAGCCGAGGGAAATCGCCGCCGAAACGACGGTACTCGGCCTGTTGGAATTGCTCGGCTATGTCGGCAAGCGCGTCGCGGTCGAAAAGAACGGCGAAATTGTGCCTAAAAGTCAGCACGCGGACACGCATCTGAAACAAAACGACAAGCTGGAGATCGTCGTCGCCGTGGGAGGCGGTTGATGCGGGGCTCAGTTCACGACACAGCGTACTACACAACGTGACGCTCGCAACCGGTTACAACTCTGTGACGGTGCTCCCGCGAGCCGATCCGCATAATGGATCTGCCATCGAACTTCCGCAGCGTGTTCGACGGTCTCGCCGGCGCGGATTTTTCCCCTCCCGCTCCGGTCACATCGGCCAGGTAGATTCCTGGCCGTTTTTTTGCGGTCGGGAACCCGGCGCGCCTAGCGCATCCCGCCGCCGAAACGACCCAGGCCTTTCAGGCCGCCCATGGCCCGCATCATCTTGGCCATGCCGCCCTTCTTCATTTGCTTCATCATCCCCTGCATCTGCTCGAACTGGGAAAGCAGGCGGTTGACCTCCTGGACAGGCACGCCGGCGCCGGCGGCGATGCGACGCTTGCGCGACGCCTTGATAAGCTCGGGCTTGGCGCGCTCGGCCGGCGTCATGGAGCTAAGAATGCCTTCGGTGCGGCGCAGCTGCTTGTCGGCCTGGCCGCTCTGCAGCTGGCCCGCCGCCTGCTGGAACTGGGCGGGCAGCTTTTCCAGCAGCGCGCTCATATCGCCCATCTTCTTGACCTGGCCCAGCTGCTCGCGGAAGTCGTTCAGGTCGAACTTGTTGCCCGACTTCAGCTTGGTCGCCAGCTTCTGCGCCTCGGCGATGTCGATATTGCGCTGCGCCTGCTCGACCAGCGAGACGATATCGCCCATGCCCAGGACGCGCTGCGCCATGCGGTCCGGGTAGAAGGCCTCCAGGCCGTCCAGTTTTTCCGAAACGCCGACGAACTTCAACGGTTTGCCGGTCACGTGGCGCACGGACAGGGCCGCGCCACCGCGCGCATCGCCGTCCAGCTTGGTCAGGATCACGCCGGTCAGGGGCAGCGCGTCGGCAAAGGCACGGGCCGTATTGACGGCGTCCTGGCCCTGCATGGCGTCGACCACGAACAACGTTTCAACGGGCTTGACCAGGTCGTACAAGGCGCGGATTTCGCGCATCATGGCCTCGTCGATGCCCAATCGGCCCGCCGTGTCGACGATCAGCACGTCATAGTGATAGCGCCGGGCATGGTCCACGGCATGGCGGGCGATGTCTTCCGGTTTCTGGCTGGGATCGGAAGGCAGAAAATCGACGCCCACCTGCGCGGCGACGGTTTTCAGCTGTTCGATGGCAGCCGGACGATAGACGTCCGCGCTGACCACCGCCACCTTCTTTTTGCCGGTTTTACGGCCGTTCTGGACATGGTTGCCTTCCGCCAGCCAGCGTGCGAGTTTGCCCGTGGTGGTGGTTTTACCGGCGCCCTGCAGGCCGGCCATCAGGATGACAGCCGGGGGCTGCACCGCCAGGGAGAGTTCGCCGGCCTCCGCGCCGAGGTCGCCGCCCATCAGGGCAGTCAGCTCCTTATGAACGATGCCGACCAGCGCCTGACCGGGGCTGAGGCTGTTGGAGACCTCTTCCCCCAGCGCCTTTTCCTTCACGCGGGCCACGAAGTCGCGCACGACCGGCAGCGCCACGTCGGCCTCCAGCAGCGCCATGCGCACTTCGCGCAGCATTTCCTGGGTGTTGGCCTCGGTCAGGCGGGCTTCCCCGCGCAGCGTCTTGACGACGCGCGAGAGGCGTTGAGTAAGGTTATCGAGCATGAGATGCGTTTCCGCTTAAACTAGTCGGCTGGCGGGGGCCTGGCCCGGTGCGTATCGCACCGGCGCGCGGTACCGGCAACAAGCCGGATCGACCCGCGCGCGGGCCCCATCGAGAACAACAACGGTTCCTATGTCATCAGGCATTGTATTTCACGCGGTCGCCGCGCTGGCGTACGCGGTGTTGGGTGTGTCCCTATGGCGCCGCCTGGCAAGCGCGGATGGTATCCAGCATGCGGGCCGGGTCGCCCGCACCTGCCTGACCGGCGGCCTGTTCCTGCAAGGCGTGGCGCTTTACCAGTCGCTCCTGGGCGGCCCCTATCTTTTCATCGGCTGGGCGCTGGCGCTGTCGGCGGCGATCTGGCTGGGCATGGTGATTTTCTGGCTGGAAAGCCTGGTCGTGCGCATCGATGGCCTGCTGCTCCTGCTGCTGCCGGCCGCGGCCTTCGTCTGCGCGCTGGCGGCGGCGTTCCCGCAGGGCCAGGTCGTGCCGCATGCCAACAACTCGTGGCTGCGCATCCATCTGGTGATCGCGCTGATCGCCTACGGGCTGATGACGGTGGCCGCGGTGCAGGCGATGCTTATGGCATTGCTGGACCGCCATCTGCACCGGCCGGTGGAACAGACCGAGGGCGCCAGCCTGATGGGCAAGGTGCTGGACGTGCAACCGCCGCTGCTGATGCAGGAACGGCTGCTGTTCCGCGTCATTTCCATCGGCTTCGCCGTCCTGACCCTGACCGTCATCACCGGGTCCGTGGCTTCCTATATGCTGACGCAGCGCCTACTGCCGTTCGACCACAAGACGGTCTTCACACTGCTATCGTGGCTGACTTTCGGCGTACTGCTGCTGGGACGCTACCGGAAAGGATGGCGCGGGCGGGTCGCGCTGCGCTGGACGTTGTCGGGTTTTGCGTTGCTGCTGCTGGCCTATACCGGCAGCCGGTTCGTGCTGGAAGTTCTGCTGCATCGGGGTTGAAGTGGGCAAGCTGCTTTTGTGGATCATCGTCGTGCTGGTGGTGCTGACCGTCGCGCGCATCGCCGCCCGCGCCAATGCGCGCAACAGCCAGGCCGGCAAGGCCGCGCGAACGCCACGCGGCCGCGCTCCCGCCGGCCGCACCCTACCGGCCGAGCAAATGGTGCGCTGCGCGCATTGCGGCATTCATTTGCCGCGGTCGGAAGCCACCCTGATCGGCGGCCGCACGTGGTGCAGCCACGAACACGCCCGCCTCGGGGAAAAGCATTAACGGAAAGGACACGCTAGCGGATGGGCCTGCAACTCGATCGGCACGGATGGCTGAAACCGGCGCGCGACGTCACGCGCGCGCCTTCGCCCAATCACGATGAGAGACCCGACGGGACCGCGGTATCCCTGCTT
Organism: Bordetella sp.; assembly: GCF_057362025.1. NCBI lineage: Bacteria > Pseudomonadati > Pseudomonadota > Betaproteobacteria > Burkholderiales > Alcaligenaceae > Bordetella > Bordetella sp. The sequence continues at coordinate 10,749 of NZ_JBMQQZ010000021.1, forward strand.
GTGATCCACAACATCAGCTTGCCACCGGGCGAGTTCGGCGGCCCCCACGTGCACGGCCTATTCCTGAACACCCTGGATTACGGGGCCCATCCCTGGCTGGAGCGCCTGCGCGGCTTGCGCGTGTCCGCGCATTTCTTCGTACGGCGCGACGGCGCCATCGCGCAGTTCGTCAGCACGGAACGCCGCGCCTGGCATGCCGGCGTATCGCGCTTCGAAGGCCGCGAGCGCTGCAACGATTTTTCGATAGGCATCGAGCTCGAAGGCACGGACGTGCTGCCCTATACCGATGCCCAATACACGGCGCTGGCCAGGCTGACGCCCGCGCTGACCGCGCGCTATCCCTTGCGGGCAGTACGCGGCCATTCCGACATCGCGCCCCTACGCAAGACGGACCCCGGCCCCGCGTTCGGATGGGCGCGCTTCGGTTACGTGTGCGGCTTTTCGTGGCGCTCGTTGCCCGAACGATAGCCGGCGGTCTCCGGCGGCCGCCATCCCAATTCGCTTGAAACCTCGCGCGCGGCCGCCTGCACCACGGGGATCATTTCGCGCATGCGTTCCATGGGCATGTAGGGGATCGTGCTGGACACGCTGATGGCCGCGACGATGGCGCGGGCGGCATCGCGCACCGGCGCCGCCACGCAGCGGATGGAGGGTTCGTTGTCCTCCAGGTCGAAGGCATAGCCCGCGCGCGTGTACTCGCGCATACGCTCCAGGAAACGCGTTTCCGGCTGGACATTGCCCGGCGCCCGCGGCGACACCGGGGACCCGGCGCGCAGCATTTCCAGCCATTGCGCTTCGTCGCCGTCCAGCAGCAGGGCCTTGCCCACGCCCGTGACGGCCAGCGGCATGCGATGCCCCACGCGCGAACGCATTTCCAGCCCTTTTTTGCCGGGGATCTTGTCCAGATACAGCGCCTCGGCGCCATCGCGCACGGCCAGGTGAATCGTATCGCCGCTGATGCGCGCCAGTTCGTCCAGGTAAGGGCGGGCCAGCGTGGCCAGCGGGATCTCCTCGCGCGCCTGGAATCCCAGCTCGATCAAACGCGGTCCCAGCGTATAGCCATAGCCGGGAAGCACCCGAAGATAGCGTTCCTGCACCAGGCAACTGGCCAACCTGTGGGTGGTACTGCGCGCCACGCGGATGCGCGCGCATATGTCGCGCAGGTCGCGCGCCCCGTCGGCGACCGCCTGGACCACGGCCAACCCGCGCATCAGCGTCTGCGTCCCGGGGGTAGCGGCTGCTGCTTCGCCGGTCTGCCCGGCGTGTTCCGTCGTGTCCATTCCGTCCATTGTCCTTACACCCATCCGGCGCGAGGGTTCCGGCGCCGACCCGCGGCGACGCACGGCCCTTGCTGGCGGGTCGACACGCGGATCCGGCAGTTTATCCCTATATGTGGGACGGAATTCTATATTTTGAGCAAATTTTGGACGAGTAATAGAATCCGCAACGCAGACGAGTAAAGACCAACTCACAAGGACAGGCCTTATGAACGCCGAAGCGCCGCCGCCCGCGGCACTCATCGCCCTGGACTGGGGCACGTCGTCATTGCGCGCCTACCGTTTGGCCGCCGGCGGCACCGTCCTGGATGCGCGCCATCTGCCCTGGGGCATCATGCGGCTGCCAGCGCCCCCCGCCGACGGCCCGGCACCCGCCGCATCGGCATCCGGCTTCGAATTGGCGTTCGAACAGGCGTGCGGCGATTGGCTGCGCGCCACACCCGGTTTGCCGGTGATCGCCTGCGGCATGGTGGGCAGCGCCCAGGGCTGGGCCGAGGCCGCCTATCTGGACCTTCCCGTCGATCCGCGCGACATCGGTGCCCGGCTGACCGAAGTGGACACCCGGCGTGGCGCCGTCCTGCGCATCATCCCGGGCCTGCTACAACGCGAAGGCCTGCCCAACGTGATCCGTGGCGAGGAAACCCAGGTGGTCGGCGTAATCGACAGCCTGGACGATGCCGTGGACGACCTGCTGGTCGGCTTGCCGGGCACCCATTGCAAATGGGTGCGGGTGCGCGGCGGCCGCATCGTCGAATTCGATACCTTCATGACCGGCGAGGTGTATGCCGCCTTGCGCGGCCACACGATACTGGGCCGCACCATGGCGGACCCCGCCACCCCTGACGACGACGCGTTCGACCGCGGCCTGGCCGTGGCCGGCTCGGCACTGGGCCGCGGCGGCGTGCTATCGACGATCTTCAGCACGCGCGCGCTGGGGCTGACCGGACAGCTCGCGCCGGCCGCCCAACCGGATTACCTGTCCGGCCTGCTGATCGGCCACGAGCTCGGCGCGCTGCGCGCCCTGCTGGCCGCGCGCGGCATGCCGTCGCGCATCGTCCTGTGCGGCGACGAAGACCTGTGCCGCCGTTACGCCAGCGCGCTGCCGCGCTTCGGCCTGGCGGCTCCCACCCTGGCCTCGCAGGCCGCGCAACGCGGCCTGTGGCGGCTTGCCGTATCGGCCGGCCTGGCCGGCAGCCCCTGACACGCAACAAGGAATCGCCATGCCCCCAGTCCCCTCCCCTGGCGCGCGGTCGCCTTTGCAAACCGCGATGGCCGACTGCGGATTGATCGCCATCCTGCGCGGTATCAAGCCCGCCGAGGCCGAAGCCGTCGGCGACGCGCTCTACCGCGCGGGCTTCCGCATCATCGAAGTCCCGCTCAATTCGCCCGA
>NZ_JBMQQZ010000022.1:0-31603 GCF_057362025.1 Bordetella sp.
ATCGAGCTCGATGTTCAGGGGCTGGCTGCCCGCACCGTAAACGATGGCGGGAACCCGGCCCGCGCGGCGCAGGCGGCGGCTCGCACTCGAACCCTGGACGCTACGCGCAGTGGCGTTGAATTTCATGGATAACTCCAAACATGGGACACCTGGGCATCCCGGAAAAAACACGGCCGCACCATGCGGACCGTGGCTTTGCTTTCCCGCCGCGACCAGCGGGGAAGCAGAAAGATGGCAAACGCGTTCAGTCCGCGAACAGCGAGCTGACCGATTCCGCGTTCGAAATACGCAATATGGTTTCGCCGAGCAGGCCGGCGCACGACAACTGGCGGATCTTGCTTACCGAGCGCGCCTGTTCGGACAGCGGGATGGTATCCGTCACGACCAGCTCGTCCAGGTCCGAAGCCTGGATGCGGTCGACCGCGCCGCCCGACAGCACGGGATGGGTACAGTAGGCATAGACGGCGCCGGCGCCGCGTTCCTTCAGCGCCTGGGCGGCCTTGCACAGCGTGCCGGCGGTATCGACCATGTCATCCATGATGATGCAGGTACGGCCGTCGACTTCGCCGATGATGTTCATGACTTCCGACACGTTGGCGCGCGGGCGCCGCTTGTCGATGATCGCCAGGTCCGCTTCCAGCTGCTTGGCCAGGGCGCGGGCCCGCACCACGCCGCCGATGTCCGGGGACACGACGACCAGGTTGGAGAAATTGCGCCGCCAGATATCGCCCAGCAGGATCGGACCGGCATAGATGTTGTCCACCGGGATATCGAAGAAGCCCTGGATCTGGTCCGCATGCAGGTCCATGGTCAGGACGCGATCGACGCCGGCCACCTGCAGCATATTGGCCACGACCTTGGCCGAAATGGCCACCCGGGCCGAGCGCGGACGGCGGTCCTGGCGCGCGTACCCGAAATAAGGAATGGCGGCGGTGATGCGGCCGGCCGACGCGCGGCGCAACGCATCGACCATAACCATGATTTCCATCAGGTTGTCATTGGTCGGCGCGCAGGTGGGCTGCAGCACGAAGACATCCTTGCCGCGGACGTTTTCGTTGATTTCCACCATGACTTCGCCGTCGGAAAACCGGCCGACTGTCATCTTGCCCAGCGACATGTCCAAGTGGTTGGCCACATCGACGGCCAGCCGCGTATTGGCGGTGCCGGTGAAAATCATGAAACTGTCTTTTGTCATGATGCAGACACTGTGTGTCGTTTCGGAACGCGAAACAAAAAAGCTGCTGAACCTGGGCCGGCGAGGCGGGCGTGTTCAACAGCTTTTTCTATAGATATGTTGGGCTGGGGAGGAAGGATTCGAACCTTCGCATGCCGGAATCAAAATCCGGTGCCTTAACCAACTTGGCGACTCCCCACTAGCTTGCAATCCAGTGCCGCAACGGATGCTCGATCAACCCAGGACTCGCCTGCACCAACCGGAACCGCACGGGCGGCTCTTGCACTGCCTGCGACGTATCCGCCATTTTACCGGCGACGCGCATTGTAGCGGCTATTTCCTGCTCCGCCAAAATCGCCGCCTGCATATCGGGGAATTCGGCGAACAAACACGCACCGGAACCCGACATACGCGCGGCGACTTCAAGACCTGGGCTTGCCAACCATTGCGCGGCCCGGAAAACTTCCGGAAAACGCTTGTAGACGACAGGCTCCATGTCATTCCGGCCATACAGAGGCAACTGCCTGATGCCTGGCGGGTGACCCGGGGGCTGCCCGCTTTGCATTTGCCCTGCCCGGCTGAAATAAGTCGAAGCGAGAAAGTCCGCTATTTTGATACACGGAGTATCCCTTGTCAAATCGGGATCCCCGTAAACGGCCGGTGTGGGCACGCTGGCGTCCGGCTGGGCTACCAGGTATGCGCGCTCCGGCAGCGGGACGGCGGTCAGGATTTCGCCCACGCCCTCGGCGAAGGCCGACTGCCCGAAAACGAACACCGGCACATCGGCGCCCAGGGGCAGCGCCAGGCGCATCAGCGCCGTGCGCGACAGCCCGGTGTTCCACAGCCTGTTCAACGCGATCAGGGTGCTGGCCGCGTCGCTGGACCCGCCGCCCAGGCCGCCGCCCATGGGAATGCGCTTTTCCAGGCCGATCGAGACGCCCTGCCGTGTACCGGTGGCCGCCTGCAAGGCGCGCGCGGCGCGCACCGTCAGGTCGGTATCCGCGGGGACGCCGGGCAGCGGGTCGACCCGCACGATGTCGCCATCGGCGCGCGATTCGAAATGCAGGCTATCCGCCAGGCCGATAAAGCGGAAGACCGACTGCAGCAGATGATAGCCATCGCCGCGCCGGCCGACGATGTGCAGGAACAGGTTCAGTTTGGCGGGGGCGGGAACGTCGTACAGGTTCACGGTTCAGTGCGGACGATCGACGTGGCGGTACGGTATGGATCGATGGCCGGCGCGCCGCGGGAGGGCGCGCGCCCGGCGCGGATCAGGAAGGATTGACGACGAGACGCAGCAGAATGCGCCGGTCCGGCTCGCGCCGTTCCAGCACGAGGACCTGCGGCCCCTGCTCGTCATAACGGGACAAGCGCGCCTGCCAGCCCCCTTGATCGAAGGACACGGGACGCTGCGCGGGATCCCGCTCTACATGGATGGCCGGCGGCTCGGCGGGCAGGCGGCCGCGCAGCCAGTCGCGCAGGCCCGACACGGGGATACGGCTGCCCAGCGCATCGGCCACCAGTTCGTCCGGATCGCCGGCCTGCTGGCGCGTGCCATCGGATTTATTCAGCACCGCCATGCCGGGCCGCCCTTCCACGCGCGCCTGCGTGGCGCCCAGCGGATTGGTCAGGTCCAGGATATAGCGGCGGCCGTCGTCCAGCCACGAAAAACCGCCCTGCAACGCGTCCTGCTTGCCGTCGTCCTGCGTGACGGTCAAGGCGAAGCGGCCGACCCGGGAAAATTCCCCCGCGCCGCCGCTACCGGCGATGCGCTCGGGCGTCACGCAGGCAGCCAGCAGCAGGCACACCGCCGCCGCCAGGACGGCGCGCCAGCGTGCCAGCCTCACAAGGTGACCCCAAGGCGCTTGATCGTGTCGCGCAGCGTCTTGTTATTGGGATCCTTGCGCGCGGCGGCGGCGAAGATGGCCCGCGCCTCTTCCTTGCGCCCCTGAGCCCACAGGACTTCGCCCAGGTGGGTGCCGATTTCCGGCTCGGGACGGCGCGAATAGGCGCGCTGCAGGTAGGTCAGCGCGGCGTTGTTATCGCCCATGCGGTACTTGACCCACCCCATGCTGTCCATGATGTAGGGATCGTCCGGCGCCAGGTCCAGCGCCTGGGTGATCAGCGCCAGGGCTTCGGGCAGGCGCATATTGTGGTCGGCCAGCGTATAGCCCAACGCGTTGTAGGCATGCGCGTGATCGGGGTCCAGCGCGATCACCTGCCGCAGCAGGCGCTCCAGGTCGGCGATCTTGTCCTGGCGCTCGTACAGCATCGCCAGTTCGTATTTGATCTCTACCGTGTCCGGGAGGGCGCGGTCGGCACCCGACAGCAGCGCCACGGCCTGGTCCGTGCGATTGGCGTCGCGCAGGATCTGCGCCTTGGTCAGCACACCCAGCACGCGTTCTTCCTCGTCCTGCGGCTGGGCCTGGTCGATCATCTTCAGCGCGGCGTCGATGTTGCCTTGCTTGGCCCGCAACGTGGCTTGCCGCATGCGGGCCTGATAGCGCATCGTCGGGTCGTCGATCTTGCCGAGCTCGGCGATGGCGTCATCGTAGCGTCCCTGGTCTTCCGCGATGCGCGCCAGCAGGATGCGCGCGTCGGCGGCGGCGGCCGGGGCATCCGAGCTGCCGGGCACGAGCGCGCGCTGGCGCTGGTTCTGCACGTCCAGGTACTGTTCCAGGAAACGGCGGGAAACGTCCAGCCGTCCCGCCTTGTAGGCGAGCTGGGCCTGCATGAACATCAGATCGAAGTCTTCCGGCGAGCGGCGCGACATGGCTTGCAGTTCGGCCAGCGCGCCGTCATAGTCGCCGATCTCCGACAACTGGCCGGCCAGCATCAGGCGCAAGCGGCGCGCGTCCGGATGCCGCGCGATGAAGGCGCGGGCATCGGCCGTGGCCTGCTGGGGATCGACCTTCATGCCGTATTCCAGCACGCGCTGCGCGGCCGCTTCGGATTTGGGATCGGCCTGCAGCGCGGCCCGCGCCTCCTGCAACGCGCGGGCGTGGTCGCCGGCGGCCTGCGCCACGTCGGCCAGCGCCATATGCGCGGCCGGCAGCTTGCGCACCGACGGGCTGAGCGCCTGGTCCAGGATGGAAAGCGCGGTCTTGCGATCGTTAATGCGGCCCAGCACGGCCAGGGATTGGGCAATGGCGGCGGTCTTGTCGCGCGCGGCGTCGATACGCTTGCGCAGCGCGTCCGCAAGGCCGGCCGTCTGGCCGTTGGCCGCGGCCAGGGCGAGCTCCGTGGTGCTGGCTTCCGGATCGCCCGGCGACAGCCTGGACCAGACGCGGGCGGCATCCAGCGCGCCCTTCAGGTTGCCGCCGGCCAGATAGAACTCCAGCGCGCGGCGCGCCAGGCGGGGATCGGCGACGTCCCGCGCCAGTCCCAGCATGGTATTGGCGGCCGTTCCGTACATCCCGCGCTGGGCGGCGATTTCGGAGGCGAGGATCCGGTACAGGATGCTGGAGGTCAGGCGAACGTAAGGCAGTTGACCTTCGCGCAGACGGATAACGTCGGTTTCCGGACGCGGCGCCCGCTCCACGCGCGGCGCGATGGTGTCTGCGGTGCGCCTTTCCGCGGCCTGCGCAGGCGCGGCCTGCAATCCGGCCAGCGCCAACATCAGCGAGGCGAACCCGTATTTGATATGCATATGCGACGACTTCACGCGTCCCGTCCGAGAAATGGCACAATCTGTACACGCAACTGATCATCTTACACTGGCTGATGCCTGAACTGCCTGAAGTCGAGACCACCCGACGGGGAATTGCGACCGTCATGACAGGCCGGCCGCTCGTCAAGCTGGTCGTCAGGGAATCCCGCCTGCGCTGGCCCGTCCCCGCCGATCTTCCCGACACGCTTTCCGGCCGTACCGTCCTGGAATGCGGACGCCGCGGCAAGTACCTGCTGCTGCGCTTCGACCATGGCACGCAAATCGTGCACCTGGGCATGTCGGGCTCGCTGCGCCGCGTGCCCGAAGGCGAGGCCCCCAGGCGGCACGACCACGTTGAATGGGTCTTCGAACACGCGACGCTGCGCTTGCACGATCCACGCCGCTTCGGGGCGGTGCTCTGGCATCCGTCGGATGCCGGCCCCGTTGAATTTCATCCGCTCCTGGCGCGGCTGGGCATAGAACCTTTCGACGATCGGTTTGGCGGGAGCTGGCTGCACCAGCAGTTCCGCGGACGGGCCGCGCCGGTCAAGCAATTGCTGCTGGCGGGGGAGGCCGTGGTAGGCGTAGGCAATATCTACGCATCCGAAAGCCTGTTCCGCGCCGGCATCCACCCCGGCACGCCGGGACGCCGGCTATCCGCGGCACGTTGCGAGCGTCTGGCGCTGGCCATCCGCCAGACGCTGCAGGATGCGCTGGAATCCGGCGGCAGCACCTTGCGGGACTACGTGGGGGCGGGTGGCGAACCGGGCAGCTATTTCGACATCCATGCGGCCGTCTACGAACGCGCCGGCCAGCCGTGCCGCACCTGCGGCACGGCGATACGCCGCATCGTGCAGGGACAGCGCGCCACCTACTATTGCGTCAGGTGCCAGCGCGCGTAGCGGACGCCGCCCGGCCTGGACAGCCGCGCACGGCGCCCGTATGACGCGAAATCTCAGCGCTGCCCGAAGGCGTCGGCGACCAGGCCCCGCAGCCATTGGTTGCCGCCATCCCTCTGGAACCTGGGATGCCAGTAGAGATTGCTTTGCAAGGCCGGCACCCGCAGCGGCGGTGTCAGGATGCCCAGTCCGAAGCGCGCGGCCGCGCCATCCGCCAGCTTGCGCGGCACGGTGGCCAGCAGATCGGTCGCACTGACGATATAGGGCACCGCCGCGAAATGCGGCACGCTGAAGTGGGACGCCAGCGTCAATCCGGCCCGTTCCAGGGCCTGGTTCACTTGGCCATAGGGCGCGGCATGCGATACCACCAGATGGCGCTCGGCGCGGAACGCCTTCAGGCCCATGCCTTCGTGCGCCGTCGGATGGCCGCGGCGAAACAGCGTCGCGTAGCCCTGGCGGAACAGCATCCGCTGCAACAGGCCGCCGCTCAGCCCCTGGAACGCGCCAAGCGCCATATCCACCTGCCCGCCGTCCAGCTCGCGCTGCAAGTCCTGCCCTTGAAGCCGCACCGACTCGATGCGCACCCCGGGCGCCTCGCGGGCGCAGCGCTCCATCAGGCCCGGCATGAAGTGGATTTCGCCGACGTCGGTCATCGCCACGCGGAACCGGCGGGTAGTGGTTCGCGGATCGAAGTCGGGTGGCGCCTCCATCGCGTGCGCCAGCATGCCCAATGCCTCTGCCACCGCGCCGCCCAAATGCTGCGCATAGGGGGTGGGCAGCATGCCCTGCGGCGTGCGCACGAACAAGGCATCGCCGAAGGTGGCGCGCATGCGCCGGAGGGCATTGCTGGCGGCCGGCTGCGTAATGCCCAGTCGCCGCGCGACGGCCGAAAGATTGCGCTCTTCCATCAGGTACTGGAAGACGACAAGAAGGTTCAGGTCCAGGGCGCGCAGGTCGGGCATGGTGGGATAGTGCCGTACGGTTGAAGGATACCGGCCGGTTGAAGGATACCGGCCGGAGCGGTCCGTTGAGACAGCCGCTGCCGCCGAGGCCGCAGGCCGCAGGCCGATTCTTTCACTATTCATGAAATCTATGGGCGATATTTTTCCATTCATCTAGCGTCGGCATGCCTGCCTCGGGGAAAATCGACGCTGCGGCGGGCCGGTACGGGCGCCACCGCTCCCGCACACAAGACGGAGACAACCCATGAGCTCGCAGCCCCATGCCGCGGACGACCAACCCGCTCGCTATATGACCGGCTTCGGCAACGCATTCGCCACCGAGGCGCTGCCCGGCGCCCTGCCGGTGGGCCGCAATTCGCCCATCCGATGCCCCTACGGCCTGTACGCCGAGCAGTTTTCGGGCACCGCGTTCACGGCCCCCGGCGCGGAAAACCGCCGCAGTTGGCTTTACCGCATCCGGCCCGCGGCCCAGCTGGGCCGCTTCCAGGCGTACAGCCAGGGCGGCGGCTGGACCAGCCGCTTCGGTACGCAGCCCGTCTCGCCCGACCGCCTGCGCTGGGGCGCGCGCCCGCTTCCGCAGGCACCGACCGACTTCATCGACGGTATCGCGACGATGGGCGGCAACGGCGGCGCCGGCGAGGACAGCGGCGTGGGCATCCATGTATACGCGGCCAATGCGGATATGCAAGGCCGCTATTTCTACGACGCCGATGGCGAACTGCTGATCGTGCCGCAGCAAGGCCGGCTGCGGGTGGATACCGAACTGGGCCGCATCGACCTCGCGCCCCTGGAAGTCGCCGTCATTCCGCGCGGCATGCGCTTTCGCGTCAACCTGCCGGATGGAACGGCACGCGGCTATCTGCTGGAGAATTTCGGCGCGATGATGCGGCCGCCGGAGCGCGGCCCCATCGGCGCCAACTGCCTGGCCAACGTCCGCGATTTCGAGACACCGGTCGCGCGCTACGAAGATATCGAGGGCGACTTCGAGATCGTCACCAAGTTCGAGGGCGACTTCTGGCGGGCGCGGATAAATCACTCACCGCTGGACGTGGTCGCCTGGCATGGCAACTACGCGCCCTACAAGTACGATTTGCGCCGGTTCAACGCCATCGGCTCGATCAGCTTCGACCATCCGGACCCATCCATATTCACGGTGCTGACATCTCCTTCGGACACGCCCGGGACGGCCAACATGGATTTCGCGATTTTCCCGCCGCGCATCCTGGCGATGGAGGATACCTTCCGTCCGCCCTGGTTCCACCGCAACGTCGCCAGCGAGTTCATGGGCCTGATACAGGGCGTCTACGATGCCAAGGCGCAAGGCTTCGTGCCGGGCGGCGCCAGCCTGCACAACCGCATGAGCGGCCATGGCCCGGACGCGGAAACCTTCGAGAAGGCATCCAATGCCGATACATCGAAGCCGCACTACATCCGCGACACGATGGCCTTCATGTTCGAAACGCGCCGGGTCATACGGCCGACGGCGGCCGCCCTCGCATGGCCGGAACTGCAGGCGGACTACGACAGCTGCTGGGACGGACTGCGCAAGCATTTCGACCCCGCGCGCCCTTAGGGCCTGTCGGCGCGCGCAAGCCGTCGCGCATAATCGAACGGCCGCCCTACCTCGGCCCCTATCGGATACGGAAACCATGAGCGATCTGAACGAAACGCACGATCCCGCGCTGCGCAGCTGGCTGCAAAGCGCCAACGACGATACGCTGGGATTTCCAGTACAGAACCTGCCCTATTGCGTATTCCGGCGCGCCGGCTCCGCGGAAGCCTGGCGCCCGGGCACGGGCATCGGCGATCGCATCCTGGACCTGGCGGCGCTGGCGCGGATGCGGCCATTCACCGGCGACGCGGCGCGCGCCCTGGCCGCCTGCGAGGACACCGGCCTGAATACGCTGATGGCCCTGGACACGGCCTGCTGGTCGGCATTGCGCCTGGCCCTGTCGCGCGCGCTGCGGGTCGGCTCCCCATTGCGCGACCGCATCGAGCCCCTGCTCGTCGCCCAGAAGGACGCGGAGTTTTCCGTCCCGGCACGCATCGGCGACTACACGGATTTCTATATCTCGCTGCACCACGCGACGTCCGTAGGCCGCCAGTTCCGCCCGGACAACCCCCTGCTGCCCAATTACAAATGGGTGCCTATCGGTTATCACGGACGCGCTTCCAGCATCGGCGTGGGCCAGGACTTCCATCGGCCCGTGGGCCAGACGCGGCCGGCGCAAGAGGGCGGCGTGCCGGGTTTCGGCCCATGCGCGCGGCTGGACTACGAAGTCGAACTCGGGGTCTTCATCGGGACCGGAAACGCGCAGGGCCATCGCATTCCCATGGACCAGGCCGAAGCCCATATCTTCGGCCTTACCGTATTGAACGACTGGTCGGCGCGCGACCTGCAGGCCTGGGAATACCAGCCTCTCGGTCCCTTCCTCTCGAAGAATTTCGCCAGCACCATTTCGCCATGGATCGTCACCCTGGAAGCGCTGGCGCCGTTTCGCGTCCCCTTCGAGCGCGGCGCGGGCGAGCCCCAGCCGCTGCCCTATCTGGCGTCCGCCCATAACAGCGCGGCCGGCGCCTTCGACGTACGCCTGCGGACCGAACTCAGCACGGCGCAATCGCGCGAGCAGGGCAAGGCCGCGGCAGCCCTGGCGCAGAGCAATTTCCGCGATGCCTACTGGAGCATCGGCCAGCTGGTTGCCCACCATACGGTCAACGGCTGCAACCTCCAGCCGGGCGATTTTCTGGGTACCGGGACACTATCCGGCCCGCACCCCGACCAGGCGGGCTCGTTGCTGGAATTGAGCCAGGGCGGCAAGGTGCCCATCACGCTGCCCTGGGGCGAAACGCGCACCTTCCTGCAAGACGGCGACGAGGTCAGCCTGAGCGCGGAATGCGTCAAGGCAGGCTATCCGCGCCTGTCCTTCGGCGCCGCGGTGGCGCGCGTCCTGCCGGCGCTGGACTGACCGGAGATGGCGTCCCGCGATGGGGCGCCATCATGTATCGACGTGGCGACAAAGTCATCACACGTCGGATGACCCGTCAGCGCTCCTGCGCGCGGCGCAGGCGTTCCCGGCTATTGCCCAGGTGGGTGCGCATGGCTGCCCGCGCGGCCTCGGGGTCCTGCCGCCGGATGGCCTCGTAGATATCTTCGTGTTCGCGGTTGACGCGTTCCAGGTAGGGTTCGCGCTCTTCATCGCCCAGCCTGGCGGAGTTGATCCGCGTGCGGGGGATAATGGCCGCGCCCAGATGCGAGAGCAGATCCGCGAAGTACTTGTTGCCCGTGGCCTGTGATATCAGGAGATGGAAACGGAAGTCCGGCGTGACGGTGTCGCCGCCGGGCTGCAGCGCGGCGCGGAACTGGTCCAGGGCTTCGCGCATCTGCGCCAGTTGCTCGTCCGAGCGGCGCATGGCCGCCAGGCCCGCCGCCTCGGTTTCCAGGCAAATGCGCAGCTCCAGGATGACGAGTATGTCGCGCACCGTGCCGATGTCGGCCGGATCGACGCGGAAATCCCCGCCCGTAGTGGGCTTGAGCGCATACGTTCCCACGCCGTGGTGGGTTTCCACCAGGCCGGACGCCTGCAGGCGCGACAATGCCTCGCGGACCACCGTACGGCTGACACCGAAGGTGCGCATGATCTCGGATTCAGTCGGCAGTTTTTCGCCCGGCAGGATTTCGCCGGCGCGTATGCGCGTGGTCAGGCTTTCGACCAGTTCCTGCGCCAGGCTGCGTGGGCGCCGGCGCGCGGGAAGGTCGGCGGACATGGACGTGGTCATAGTGGATTTTCCTGGTCGCCCGCCCCGCTTGACGGGCGTTTGCGACCCTCATTATACTGGCCGCGCGTTGTACGATGACTTATAAGCTTCCCAATTGAACATCCAAAGCGACGCGGTGTAAACACCGGTGTCGCCGCACCAGGAGACAACGTCGTGAGCCTTCCGGCTACGCCCGCCGCGTCCCAGACGCCCCGCGTTTCCACCCTTCTTCTGACCGGCGCGGCCGGTGGCCTGGGCAAGGTGCTTCGGGAACGCCTCAAGCCCTACGCCGGAATCCTGCGCCTGTCCGACATCGCGGACCTGGGCGCCGCCCAGCCTGGCGAGGAAATCGTCATCGGCGATCTGGCCGACCCGGACGCCGTGGAGCGGATGGTGCGCGGGGCCGACGCCATCGTGCACATGGGGGGTGTTTCCGTCGAGCGCCCCTTCGACGAAATCCTGCCTGCGAATATCCAGGGGGTCTACCACCTGTACGAAGCGGCGCGCAAGAACGGCGTCAAGCGCGTGGTCTTCGCCAGCTCCAACCACGTGATCGGGTTCTACCGGCAAGGCCAGGTCATCGACGCCGATGTACCGGTGCGGCCTGACGGCTATTACGGCATCAGCAAGGCCTTCGGCGAAAACCTGTCGCGTTTTTATTTCGACCGCTACGGCATCGAGACCGTCTGCCTGCGGATCGGCTCTTCGTTTCCCGAGGCCAAGGACCGGCGCATGATGGTGACCTGGCTCAGCTACGACGATCTTACCCAGCTGATCGCACAATCCCTGTTCACCCCGCGCGTCGGTCACACCATCGTCTACGGCGCTTCGGCCAATCGCGACAGCTGGTGGGACAACTCGCGGGCGGCGCATCTCGGCTTCCAGCCCAAGGATACGTCGGAGCAATTTCGCGCCAAAGTGGAAACGCAGCCGCCCCTGTCGCCGGACGATCCGGCCGCGCGCTACCAGGGGGGCGCCTTCGTCAAGGCGGGGCCTTTCTGACCGTTTACAGGGATCGACACCCGTCATCGCGCACGCCATTCGACACGAGGTAGCCCACACCCCTTTTTTCCGAACGACAGAAGCCTGCATACAGGCTCGCCAGATTGCAGCCCGAACCCAAAGGCTCGCCGCCCCCGCGCCACAAGCGCGGGCGACGGCAACACAGGAGGTAGACAATGACGCTGCACATCACGCCGCAACCACCCCGCGCGGCACGCCCGATGTCCCACGCCGCGCGCGCGGCATTCGCCAGGGGCGCCCTGGCGCTGGCCACGCTGCTGGCCGCGGCCCCCGCCGCGCAGGCGGTGGAGTTCCGCTCGGCGGACATCCACCCCGACGACTACCCGACCGTGCTGGCCGTGCGCCATATGGCCGAACTGGTCAAGGAGCGCTCCAACGGCAAGATGACCATCCGCGTCTACTCCGGCTCCAAGCTGGGCTCGGAAGACGATTCCATCGAGCAGGTGAAGCTGGGCGCGCTGACCATGGCCCGCGTCAGCAGCGCGGCCATGCACAACATCTGCCCGAATACCCGCGTTCCCTCCCTGCCCTTCCTGTTCCGCTCCACCGACCATCTGCACGAGGTGCTGGACAGCGACATCGGCACGCAGCTGCTCAAGGCATGCGAAGGCGCGGGCTTCGTCGGACTGGCGTGGTATGACAGCGGTTCGCGCTCCATGTACACGCGCAACAAGCCGATCAAGACGCTGGCCGATGCCAAGGGGCTGAAGATCCGCGTGCAACAGTCGGATCTTTCGGTGGCCATGGTCGAAGCCATGGGCGCCAACGCCACCCCCATGGCCATGGGCGAGGTCTACACGTCCCTGAAGACGGGCCTGGTGGATGCCGCCGAAAACAACTTCCCCAGCTACGAAAGCGCGCACCACTACGAGGTCGCCAAGTATTACTCGCTGACCGAGCACAGCATGACGCCGGAGATCCTGATCTTCTCCAAGCGCCAATGGGACAAGCTGTCGCCGCAGGATCAGAAGATCCTGCGCGACGCGGCCCAGGAGTCGGTGCCTTATATGCGCAAGCTGTGGGCCGAGCGCGAGGCGAAGTCGCGGGCGATCGTCGAGAAGGCCGGCGCGCAGATCATCGAGGTGGACAAGGCTTCCTTCCAGAACGCCATGAAGCCGGTGTACGACCGCTTCGTCACCACCCCCGAAATGAAAGACCTGGTACAGCGCATCCAAGCGATGCAGTGAGGACGCCATGCTGGCGAGTTCACAGGAACAAGCGGCGCCGGCGGCAGGCCGGGCCGGCGGGACGCGGTGGCTGGACGGCTATACGCGCTGCTGCAGGATGCTGGCCCGCTCCTGCATGTGGGTCGGCGTGGCCGGGCTGACCTGCCTGATCGCGGCGGTGGGCTTCCAGATTTTCGGGCGCCATGTATTGAACCGCACGCCCACATGGGCGGAAAGCATCGCCATGCTGCTGGTGCTGTACGTGACCATGCTGGGCGCGGCGGTGGGCGTGCGCGATGCCGGCCACATCGGTTTCGAGTCCCTGCTGGAAGCCCTGCCCCCCACCACCAAGCGGCGCATGGAGATTTTCATCCACGCGCTGGTCTGCCTGTTCGGCATCATGATGGCGTGGAATTGCGCCATTCTGGCCGAATCCGTGGCCGACTACATGATGCCCAACCTCGGCATTTCGGAGGGCTGGAAGTATCTGCCGGCAACGCTGTCAGGCGGCCTGATCGCCCTGTTCTCGGTGGAGCACATCGTGGCGCTGCTGCGCAACCAGGAGGTCATCCCGGCATGGCGCTGACTCTGCTTTCCGTTTCGTTCATGGGCTTTCTGGTGATCGGCGTGCCGGTGGCCTTCGCCATCGGCCTGGCTTCCATCGCGGCCATCCTGTACGAAGATTTGCCCATCGCGGTCGCCTTCCAGCAGATGACGTCCGGGATGAACGCGTTTTCCTTCCTGGCGATCCCGTTCTTCATCTTCACCGGCGAACTGATGCTGTATGGCGGCATCGCCGACCGCATCGTCAACTTCGCGCGCTCGCTGGTCGGCCACGTGCGCGGCGGGCTGGGCATGTCCAATGTCGTGGCCTGCACGCTGTTCGGCGGGGTATCGGGATCCCCCGTGGCGGACGTATCCGCCATGGGCTCGGTGATGATCCCCATGATGAAGCGCGAGGGCTATCAAGCCGACTATGCGGTCAATGTCACCACGCACGCGGCGCTGGTCGGCGCGCTGATGCCCACCAGCCACAACATCATCATCTATACGCTGGCCGCGGGCGGCAAGGTCTCCATCGCCGCGCTGATCGCCGCGGGCCTGCTGCCCGCGCTGATCCTGACCGTATGCAACCTGGCGGCGGCCTACTTCGTGGCGCGCCACCGCGGCTACGCCGCCGGCACTTTTCCGGGGTGGGGCATCGTGGTGCGCTCCCTGCTGGCCGCCTTGCCGGGATTGTTCGTGGTGGTGGTGATCATCGCCGGCATCCTCAGCGGTGTCTTCACTGCGACCGAGTCCGCCGCGGTCGCCGTGATCTACGCCCTGGCGCTGACCGTCCTGGTTTATCGCACGCTGACATGGGACCAGTTCGTGCGCGCGGCGGCCAAGGCGGTGAAGACAACGGGCGTGGTCCTGCTGCTGATCGGTATTTCGGCGACGTTCGGCTACCTGATCAGCTTCTACGGTGTCGCGGAAAAGACCGGCGAGCTGCTCGGGTCGATTTCCACCAACCCCTGGGCCATCTTCCTGATGGTCAACGTCGTCCTGTTCCTGCTGGGCACGTTCCTCGACATGGCCGCCACGATACTGATCTGCACGCCTATCTTCCTGCCGATCTGCATGCAGTACGGCATGGGACCGGTGCAATTCGGCATGGTGATGCTGCTGAACTGCGCGCTGGGATTGAATACGCCGCCGGTCGGCACCACGCAGTTCGTCGGCTGCGCCATCGGCGAGGTTTCGGTGGGCACGGTCATGCGAACGATCTGGCCTTTCTACGGCGCGCTGCTGGCGGCGTTGGCCCTGGTCACCTATGTGCCGGCGTTTTCGCTATGGCTGCCGGGCATCCTGCTGGGCAATGGGTAGTCCCGCCCGCGGGCGCGTGATCAGGGGATAGAACAGCACGCTGGCCACCGCCCACATCACGCAGGCCGACCATACGGTCTGGCTGGTGAAGTGGGCGCCCTGGGCAACGCGGACGGCGGCAAACGCCAGCCCGGCCGCGATACCGATCGCCAGCCCACCCCAGCGCCACGCGGGCCGGCGCATCGCCCAACCGGCGAAGTACAGCGACAGCATCGCGTAGCCGGCGCCGGCATGATTGCTCGGCAGGGCTCCGCCGGCCTGGCGGCGGCTGGCGGCCCAGAAATGATCGGGATAGTTCGCATAGCCGCCGAACATGCTCAGGTTGTAGGGCCGCGGCAGCGCGGTGTAGTGCTTCAACTGCGAAATAATCACCTGCCCCAGTCCGCAGGTCAGCGCGATTCCCCACAATGCGCCGCGCCACGGGCGCAAGGGCGCGAACCAGTGGCTGGCGATGGCCGCCGCCATCGCGGCGATCGCGACCCCCACGGGCAGGACCAGCACGACCCGATGGCCCAGCAGCTCCAGCGCGCGCGAGGCGCGCCATGGGAACGCGTTGCTGGCCGGATCGAAGAACATCCTCGATATGGCCAGATCCAGCCCGGAATAGTTGATCGCCGAGGCCAGCAGGGCCAGCAGCAGCGTGATGCCGAATACATGGGTGATCAGATAGCTTTCGCCACGGATCGCGGGCCGGACGGGCGCGGGGGCATTGGAGTACATGGGCGAGCCGTAGGAAAAGATCCCGGCACACTACCCAGGGAGATATCGAATAATTGTCAAATCGCGCGGGCGGCCTGCAGGCCGGACGGCCCGGCGACGGCATCCGCGCCCGTGAAACGCAGCGTGAAACATGTCCCGTGATGCGGGACGCGCACCCACGATTCAACGCTCAGGCTCCAGCCCTGCATATCGCAGACGCGCTTGGCGATGGCCAGCCCCAGGCCGCGTTCCAGCGCCTGCGCGGCTTCGGCCTCGTCCCCGCCCCGGCCCTGCGTATCGCGCCGGCGCACGCTGTAATAGCGTTCGAAGACGAAAGGCAGGTCTTCCTCCTTGATTCCTTTGCCGTTGTCGCGGATTTCGATGCCATCGTCGAGGGCGCGCACGGACAACACGGCGGGCGCGGCATGCTCGATGGCGTTGCGGATCAGGTTGCGCAGGACGGTCAGCAAGGCATAGCGATCCAGCAGACGCACCGTGCCGGCCGGTATGTGGTCGTCCAGCGCCAGGCCGCCCTGCTCGGCATTCGCTTCCAGCCCCTGCCAGGCCGCCGCCAGGCATTCGGCCAGATCGACGGGTTCCGGCGTGCTGGGCTCGTCGCGGGCCATGGCGCGCGCGCTTTCCAGCGCGGCCGTCACGCTGTCGACATTCTTGACGATCCGCTTCAGGCGCGTTTGCTGGTCCGGCGGGACGGCGGCAGCCAGCAGCATCAGCTCGCCGTCGCTGCGGATGGCGGCGAGCGGCGTACGTACCTCGTGGCTGAGATTGGCGGCAAATTCGCGTTCGCGGGCGAGGGAGCGATCCACCTGGTTCTGCACGCGATTGAAGGCTTCGACCAGGCGCCCGGCTTCGTCATTGCGTTCGACGTCCAGGTCCGGCGAGCCGGGCGCCCAGGTCGCCAGGCGGTCGGTCAGCGTCAGCAGCGGCCCCACCGCCAGGTAGGCCACCTTCCGGGCGACCCCGTAGGCGGCGACGATGCAGACTACGCCCAGGCCCAGCAGGATCAGGCCGAAATCGAATACCCGGTCTTCGTTGTCGGTGGCGTCGTACAACACATACATCCGCCGCCCCTTGGTCATTTCCGCCACCACGACATGCCAGGTTTCGGTGCCCGGTTCCAGCAGGTGCAGGCCGTCGTTCAAGCCCTGGATTTCCTTGGGAATCGCGGTGTTCAGCTGGCCCGGCATCTGCACCCAGGCACGCATCGCGCCGCCCAGTTCGTGCGCGCCGCGCATGGGCAGGATCTCTTCGCCGCTTTCGACGCGCTGGATGAGGCGGTCCGTCTCGTTGGTCAGGATCTCGTTGACCAGCTCGTCTTCCATCTGGTCGAAGGTCAGGTAGGCCAATACGACCAGCACGGACACGAAAATGGATACCGTGCCGGTCAAGGCCCAGACCACCCGCTGAGTCAGGGTGCTGCCGCTCTTCATGCCGCTTTGCCGGGAGCGTCGACCAGGCGCCAGCCCGTACCGTGCACGGTTTCGATGCCATCGAAACCGGCATCGGCCAGCGCCTTGCGCAGCAGATGCACCTGGCTGCGCAGCGCGTCGGAGGACGGCGGCTCGCTACCCCACAGCAGGCTTTCCAGTTCGGTGCGCGGCACGACCCGGCCCGGGTCGCGCAGCAGGGCGTCCAGGATCATGCAGGACTTGCGCGTCAGGTGCACGGGCCGCCCGTCGACCTGCACGTCACGACGCCGGCTGTCGTAGCTCAATGGCCCGCAACGCCGGATCGGCGTACCGACCGCGCCGCTGGCCCGCTGGATCAGGGCGTGCAGCCGGGCCTCGACCTCCGCCAGCGCGAAGGGCTTGGTCAGATAATCGTCCGCGCCGTGCGAAAAACCGGCCAGCTTGTCCTCGAGTTCGTCGCGCGCCGTCAGCATCAGCACGGGCACCGACAACGTAAGATCGTTGCGCAGCGCGCGCAGCACGCCATAGCCATCCATGCCCGGCAGGCCCACATCCAGGATCACCGCGTCGAAGTGCTGCGACTTGAGCAGGGACAAGGCTGCGTGGCCATCGTACGCCGCGTCCGGCACGAAGCCGCGCGTCTCCAGGAAACTGTACAGATTGCCGGCGATCGTGGCGTCGTCCTCGACGATCAGGACGCGGTAATGCGCGGCGGACAAGGGCGCGGCGGTCATGGCGTGTTTTCTGCCGCGCGGCTCAGGGCCTGACGACTTTGCCCGGATTCATGATGCCGGCCGGATCCAGCGCCTTCTTGATACGGCGCATCAAGGCGAGCTCGACGGGATCTTTGTACCGGGGCAATTCGTCTATCTTCAATTGGCCGACACCGTGCTCCGCGCTGATGGAACCGCCATGCGCGTGGACGCTGTCGTGTACCACGCCGTAGATCCGCGGCTGCTGCGCCAGCAGCGCGGCTTCTTCCTGGCCGGGCGCGCGCGTGACGTTGTAGTGCAGGTTGCCGTCGCCCAGATGGCCGAAGATGACATGGCCCACGCCGGGAAAGTCACGCTGCAGCAGCGCGTTGGTCGTGCGCACGAAATCGGCGATACGCGAGATCGGCAGAGACACGTCATGCTTGACCGACTTGCCCAGTTCGGCCTCGGCCAGCGGAATGCTTTCGCGCAAATGCCAGAGGGCGCGGCTTTGGGTGATGTTTTCGGCGATGGCGGCATCCGTCGCCAGCCCTGCTTCGATCGCCTCGCCCAGCACGGTCTCGAAGCGCTCGCGCGCATGGGCTTCGCTTTCGCTATCCGACAATTCCAGCAGCGCGAACCACGGCGATTGCGCCGATTCACCGGCGAACGGCAGGCGTTGCTGCGGGAAAAGACGCACCACCGCCTGCAGGCAGTTGCCGGCCATCAATTCGAAACCCGTCAGCGCGGGGCCGAACCCCTGGCGAGCGCGGCCCAGCAGTTGGACGCCGGACTCGACGTCCGGCACCGCCAGCAGCGCCGTGCAGCGCGCCACCGGAAGGGGGAACAGTTTCAGCGTCGCGGCCGTGATGACGCCCAGGGTGCCTTCGCTGCCGATGTACATGTCGCGCAGGTCGTAGCCGGTGTTGTCCTTGCGCAGCCCGCGCAGCCCGTGCCAGATCTCGCCGTCGGCGGTCACGACTTCCAGCCCCAGGGTAAGGTCGCGCGTGTTGCCGTAGCGCAGGACCTGCGTACCGCCGGCATTGGTTGCCAGATTGCCGCCGATGGTGCAGCTGCCCTCGGCCGCCAGGCTCAGCGGGAACAGGCGGCCCGCCTGCTCGGCCGCCTGCTGCAAGGCCTGCAGGACGCAGCCCGCTTCCACCGTCATGGTGTCGTTGTCGGTATCGATGGCCCGCACGCGGTTCAGGCGCGCCAGCGACAAGATCACCGCTTTGCCATCGTCCGCCGGCGTGGCGCCGCCGCAAAGGCCGGTATTGCCGCCCTGCGGCACCAGGGGGACACCATGGCGGGCGCACAGCCGCACCACCGCGGCGACCGACTCGGTCGAATCCGGGCGCACGACCGCCAGCGCCCGGCCCCGATACCGGCCGCGCCAGTCCAGGGTGTAGGAGTCGGTATCGTCGCCGGTCAGGACGTTATCGGCGCCCAGCAGGGCTTGGAGTTCGGCAAGGACAGTCATCGGCCACCGTTATGGAAATGCGCCCGATACGCAGCCGGGCGAAGGGACTATTGTAGGGCGATGCGGTAGCCAGCAACACCCGGTCAGGTTTGTCGACTTCCGACACATTCCGCCGCGCAGCCCGCATGCCACAATCCCAGACAGCGCCATCCCCTTTCCGGGTCGACGGCGCGATCCCACCCTGGCGTCTGGCCGACCCCCGGCGCGCGCCGCCCCGGACGGATGCATTAGGGCCTTGGCATTAGGCCGTGTACCGCACTGCGGCCCGCCCCTGCTTATCGGGGATAATCGCCCTTTCGCTTTTACCGAATCACTCGACCACAAAGGAACTACCGTGGGTAATGCGTCGTCTTTCCCTGCTTCGATCTTCAAGGCGTACGACATACGCGGCACCGTGCCCGACCTGCTGAACGCGCGCTTCGCGCGCGAACTGGGCCTGGCCCTGGCGGCTCTCGCGCGCGAAAAAAACATTCCTGAACTCGTGATCGGCCGCGATGGCCGCCTCAGCAGCGAAGAGCTGGCGCTGGCCCTGCAGGAAGGGCTGAACGCCGGCGGCGTCAGCACCCTGGACATCGGCCAGGTGCCCACTCCGCTGGTGTACTTCGGCGCCTATACCGAGAAAACAGGCTCGGGCGTGGCCGTCACGGGCAGCCACAACCCCCCCAAGTACAACGGCTTCAAGATGATGATGGGCGGCGCCGCGCTGTACGGCGCCGACATCCAGGCCCTGCACGGGGCAATGGAAGCCGCCGGCGGCAAGGCGCCGGCGGGCGTCACCCCCGGCCGGCGCCGCACCATGGACCTGGTCGGACGCTATATCGAGCGCATCGTCGGCGACGTCAAACTGGCCCGTCCGATGAAGATCGCCATCGACTGCGGCAACGGCGTGGCCGGCGCCATCGCGCCCCGGCTGTTCCGCGAAATGGGCTGCGACGTCACTGAACTGTTCTGCGACGTGGACGGCAATTTCCCCAACCACCATCCCGATCCGGCCGACCCGCACAACCTGGAAGACCTCATCCACTGCCTGAAGACCACCGATTGCGAAATCGGCCTGGCCTTCGACGGCGACGGCGATCGCCTGGGCGTGGTCACGAAATCCGGCGAGATCATCTGGCCCGACCGCCAGCTGATCCTGTATGCGCGCGACGTGCTGTCCCGCAACCCTGGCGCCATGATCATCTACGACGTCAAGTGCAGCCGCCACGTCGGGTTGGCCGTCAAGCAGGCAGGTGGGCAGCCGCTGATGTGGCAGACCGGCCATTCCCTGGTCAAGGCCAAGCTGGCCGAAACGGGCGCCCCGCTGGCGGGCGAGATGAGCGGCCATACCTTCTTCAAGGAACGCTGGTATGGCTTCGACGACGGCTTGTATACGGGCGCGCGCCTGCTGGAGATCGTCTCGCGCGACGCCAACCCGTCCGCGGTGCTGGAAGCCCTGCCCAAGGCAATCTCCACGCCGGAGCTCAAGCTTGAAATGCAGGAGGGCGAACCCTTCGCGCTGGTGAAGGACCTGCAGGAAAAAGGCCGCTTCGAGGGCGCCACCCAGGTCGTGACGATCGACGGGGTACGCGCCGAATATCCCGACGGATTCGGCCTGGCCCGGCCTTCGAACACCACGCCGGTGGTGGTGCTGCGCTTCGAGGCGGATAACGAAGCCGCGCTGGCACGCATCCAGGATGACTTCCGCAAGCAGTTGCTGGCCCTGAAGCCGGACGTCAAACTACCCTTCTGAGCGCCGATATGCTCTCCACCGCGCGGCACAGCCGTGCGGTGGAAAGCCATGTTGCGGACACCCCCGCGGAACGCGCGGTTCCCGGCGGCATCCCCATTAACGCAGGAACTGCGTATACCAGGGCATGGCGACCTCCAGCCCTTCGATGATGTCGTGCATGGGCTTGTAGCCCAGTTGATCGTTGGCCTTGGCGATGTCGGCCTGCGAGTGCCGCACGTCGCCCGGACGGAAATCCCCGTAGACGGGCGGCTTGTCATACTGCACGCCGTGCTTGGCCAGCAGGCGGGTCAGGTGCCGGAACAGATCGTTCAGGCTGGTACGCGCATTGAACGCCACGTTGTAGACCTGGTGGGTGCCTTCGGCCTGCGCCAGTGCCGCCAGCAGATTGGCCTGCACCGCGTTCTCCACGAAGCAGAAGTCGCGGCTGGTCTCGCCGTCGCCGTTGATGACGACGTCCTCGCCGCGGATCATGGCGCCGATCCACTTGGGAATGACGGCGGCGTAGGCGCCATTGGGATCCTGCCGCTTGCCGAACACATTGAAGTAGCGCAGGCCCACGCTGCCGAAGCCATAGCCGCGCGCGAACACGTCGGCATACAGCTCGTTCACGTACTTGCTGACCGCGTAGGGCGACAGCGGGTTGCCGATTTCGGATTCGACCTTGGGCAAGGCCGGGTGGTCGCCATAGGTGGAACTGGACGCCGCATAAACGAAGCCCCGCACCCGTGCGTCGCGGGCCGCGACCAGCATATTCAGGAAGCCATCGACATTCACGGCATTCGTGGTGATGGGGTCCTGGATGGATCGCGGCACCGAGCCGAGCGCCGCCTGATGCAGCACGAAGTCCACCCCGGTGGCGGCCTTGCGGCAGGCCTCCAGGTCGCGGATATCGCCCTCGATGAAGGTAAACCGGCCCCATTGTTCGGCCGAGACCAGCTCCATGACCTCGTCCAGGTTGTGCCGGTAGCCGGTGGACAGGTTATCCAGGCCCACCACCGTCTGGTCCAGTTTCAGGAGCGTTTCCACGAGGTTCGAGCCGATAAAACCGGCGCAGCCGGTGACCAGCCAGGTACGGGGCGCCTTGCGGAGGTCTTCGGTGATTTGCTGATAGCGGTGCGTCATGCCATGGCCTTTTTCAAACGTGGAGTTACAAGCGCAGATCCGATTCGCCGGGCTGCAGGACGTATTTCAGGTCGTACAGCACATGTTCGGGCCTGCCGTAGGCGCGTATTCGCGCGGCGCCCAATTCGGCGAACTGCCGATGCGCTACCGCAAGAACAATGCCGTCGTAGGTGCCGGAGGCGGGCGCCGCCACTGGCTCGATGCCATATTCCGCGCGCGCTTCGGCCGGATCGACCCACGGATCGTAGACATCCACCTCCACGCCGTATTCGCGCAGTTCGCGCACGATATCGACCACGCGCGTATTGCGCAGGTCGGGGCAGTTTTCCTTGAAGGTCAGTCCCATGACCAGCACCCGCGCACCCTGTACGTGGATGCGGCGCTTGGTCATGGCCTTGACCAGCTGCGACACCACATAGCCGCCCATGGCATCGTTCAGGCGCCGGCCGGCCAATATGATTTCCGGGTGATAGCCCAGGCTCTGCGCCTTGTGCGTCAGGTAGTAGGGGTCGACGCCGATGCAGTGGCCGCCCACCAGCCCGGGCCGGAACGGCAGGAAATTCCACTTCGTGCCCGCGGCCTGCAGCACGGCCTCGGTGTCGATCCCCATCTTGTTGAAGATCAGCGCCAGCTCGTTGATCAGGGCGATGTTGACGTCGCGCTGGGTATTCTCGATGACTTTCGCGGCTTCGGCCACACGGATGGAGGCGGCCTTGTGCGTACCGGCCGTCACGATCTCGCGATACAGGGCATCCACCAGGTCGGCGACTTCGGGGGTCGATCCGGAAGTCACTTTCCTGATGGTGTTGACGCGATGGCTCTTGTCGCCGGGATTGATGCGTTCCGGGCTGTACCCCGCATGGAAATCCCGGTTGAACGCCAGGCCGGACACGCGCTCCAGCACAGGCACGCATTCTTCTTCGGTGGCGCCGGGGTAGACGGTGGACTCGTAGATGACGATATCGCCCCGCTTCAGGACCCGCCCTATGGTTTCGCTGGCCTTGCGCAGCGGGGTCAGGTCCGGCTGCTTGTAGGCGTCGATCGGAGTGGGAACGGTGACGATATAGACATTCGCCTGCGCCAACCGCGCGGCGTCGGCGGTGAATTCCAGGTGCGTCGCGGCGGCGAGTTCGGCTTCGTCGACTTCCAGGGTGTGGTCCTGCCCGCGCTTGAGTTCGTCGATGCGATGCGTATCGATATCGAAGCCCAGCACCGAACGCTTCTTGCCGAACTCCACGGCTAGCGGCAGGCCAACGTAGCCCAGGCCCACGATGGCCAACTTCACATCCTGAATACGCAACATGACGGATTTCCTACCGCTATCGATCCGGCGATTTTAGTGGATGGAACTGGGGTTTTCGGCCGCACGGCAAAGTCGTGCGGGATACGCCCGCGAGGAATGAAGGCCCCGCGCCGCCGGGAACCGCGCGCGAAATGGCGCGGAACGAAAAATGGATAAAAAAAAGCCCGAGATCTTGCGATCTCGGGCTAAATCCACCAAAGGAGGAGGGTGGAGGAGACAACCGTGGCATGTCGCAGAGGGTTAACCCTGGAGTACCCTCCCAGGTACCCTGTGCGCTGTCGGGGTTTGGCACCGCGCCGACTGCGTTTCGACATCCGATGGACAAATCATAGCCAAACTTTTTGTGCGATGCAAGAAGAAATTTTAGCGCCGTTCAACGGTCCGAAGATTGTTGCTTTTGTGCATCGCATTATCGGCCGGTTCCGGATCTCGTGCGCCCAAACGACGATCCGGCAGGGGATGGCAATCTTCAGCAATCATTGTGCCACGCCCCTCGATCACCCCATAAATATAAGACCGGGTTAACCCTGCGCCCGGCAGTCCGGACCGCCAAAGCCCAGGAAAAGCGCCCAAAGACCCGCCGACCGGCGCCTCCCGGCGGCGCGTGGCCCACCCTGTTCGCGCGCCCAGCCTGCCCGCTAAATCCAATAGGCCGTGCTCGTCATGACACGCGACAGGGCCCGCATGGCGCCCCGTACGGGCCACGACAGGGGCGCCGCCCCGGCCCGTTCGGCGCTGACGCGGTGATTGATTTCGTCCTGCTTCATCTGGTCCACCACCTGGCGAGACCGTTCGTCCTGGGCGGGAAGGCGCTTCAGATGGCTTTCCAGGTGCGCTTCGACCTGCCGCTCCGTTTCCGCCATGAAGCCCAGATTGCGCCGCACCCCCGCGCGGCCGGCCAACAGGCCCAGGCCGAACGACCCGGCATACCACAGCGGATTCAGCAGGCTGGGACGGCTGCGCAGCTCGCCCAGGCGCCGCTCGCACCAGGCCAGATGGTCGACTTCCTCTGCGGCGGCATCCTGGAACATCCGGCGCGCGGGCTCGTCGGCGCAGGCCAGCGCCTGGCCGCGATACAGCGCCTGGGCGCAGATTTCCCCGACGTGATTCACCCGCATCAGGCCGGCCGCGTGCCGGCGGTCGTCGGGGGTAAGCGTCTCGGCGGCCTCGGGGCCCGCCGGATACGGCCGGCCCGCGCTGGAGGCGCCGGCCAGGACGCGCAGGGCGCGGTCCGCCTCGCCCAGCAGGGCATCCAGCGGCCCCTTGCGGCGGGCCAGGGACGGGAACGACGGGGACGGCGGCTGGGGCGACGGCATCGCATACTCCTGTAAGGCGTCGGACACGGCGAAAAGCGCCTTATCCGTATCGATCCGTCCATTGTAAGGAAGGCGGCCGGACGGGCCGGCCGCAAGGCCCCGCCGTGGAAAGGGCCGGCCCGTTCCGGGCGATCGGAACCGGCTATGATCCCTTTTTGCACAAGACGATTCAGGATATCGACATGGAATGCACGATCGACTGGGGCGGCCCTTCCGGGATGCTGTTCGTGGCCACTTCGGGTAGCGGGCATGTCGCCGTCATGGACGGGGCCGTGGATGGCGGCGGCCACGACCTGGCGTTTCGCCCGATGGAAATGGTCCTGGCCGGCACCGGCGGCTGCACGGCCTACGACGTGGTGCTCATCCTGAAGCGCGGGCGCCACGCGGTGACCGGCTGCAGCGTCAAGCTGCAGGCCGATCGGGCCGAGACCGACCCGAAGGTATTCACGCGCATCCATTTCGCCTTTACCGTTACCGGGCACAAGCTGCCCCAGGCGGCGGTCGAGCGCGCCGTACAGTTGTCGCACGAAAAATACTGCTCGGCTTCGGCCATGCTGGCCAAGACGGCGGAAATGACCTTCTCCGTGGACGTGGTGGAGACCGGCGCGGCCGGCGCCGCGGACGCGAACTGAGCACCGCCCGGATTTCCATGCACCAATACGAAGATTTCATGCGCCATGTCTATGAGCATGGCGTCACCAAGACGGATCGCACCGGGACGGGAACGCGCTCGGTCTTCGGCTACCAGATGCGGTTCGATCTGTCGCAGGGATTTCCCCTGGTGACCACCAAGAAGCTGCACACCAAAAGCATCTTCATCGAACTGCTGTGGTTTCTGCGCGGCGACAGCAATGTGCGCTGGCTGCAGGAGCGCGGCGTCACCATCTGGGACGAATGGGCCGACGCCGACGGCAACCTGGGCCCGGTCTACGGCGTGCAATGGCGTTCCTGGCCTGCGCCGGACGGCCGCCATATCGACCAGATTTCGCAATTGCTGGAGCAGATCCGCCGCAATCCGGATTCGCGGCGCCTGATCGTATCGGCCTGGAACGTGGCCGACATCCCGCGCATGGCGCTTCCGCCCTGCCACGCGCTGATCCAGTTCTACGTCGCCGACGGCAAGCTGTCCTGCCAGCTGTATCAGCGCAGCGCGGATATCTTCCTTGGCGTCCCATTCAACATCGCCAGCTATGCCTTGCTGACGCACCTGGTCGCGCAGCAGTGCGACCTGGACGTCGGCGACTTCATCTGGACCGGCGGCGATTGCCATATCTATAGCAATCATTTCGAGCAGGTCGAACTGCAGCTGTCGCGCCAGCCCTACCCATATCCGAAGCTGCGCATCAAGCGCAAGCCGGCGTCGCTGTTCGAATACGAGTACGAAGACCTGGAAGTGATCGATTATCAAAGCCATCCCCATATCAAAGGGGCGGTAGCGGTATGAGCGCACCCGCTTCCCGGCCGCCCGAAGCGGGTGCCTTGCCTCGCTTGACGCTGGTCGTGGCTTATTCCCGTAACCGCGTGATCGGGCGCGACAACGGCCTGCCGTGGAAACTGCCGGGCGATCTGGCGCACTTCAAGCGCACCACCCTGGGCCATCCCATCGTGATGGGGCGCAAGACCTGGGAATCATTGGGACGTCCCCTGCCCGGCCGCGCCAACATCGTCATCACGCGCGATCCGGCCTATCAGGCCCAAGGGGCCGTGGTGGTGCCGGATATCGAGGCGGCCCTGCGCGCGAGCGGCGATACGGACGAAGTCTTCATCATCGGCGGAGCACAGATCTTCAGTGCCGTGCTGGAACGGGCGGATCGCGTTATCGCGACGGAGATCAAGGCGGACGTCGAGGGCGACGCCTGGTTCCCGCTTCTACCGTCCTTTCGCTGGCGCGAAGCTTCGCGCCAGCCACAACCCGCGGAAAACGGCTACGAATACGACTTCGTGGTGTACGAGCGGATACCGGCGTCGCCTTGATATCCGTGTCTTCGCGCCGGTGCAGTCGGTGCGGTCGGTGCGGTCGGTGCGGTCGGTAACGATGCGGGCGAACGCGGCCCCGCATGTCCATCCCGGGTTGCAAGCCCGGCTCTCGCACCCGGACCAGGGGACCGTTCAGACCCGGCCCGCGGCGACGGTTCCTTCGGCCAGGAAACGCCACAGCCTTTCATCGTCCGAATACGCGACGTTCAGCCTGACCCACGGAACGTCGCGCTGACCGGCATCGAAATACGAACCGGGGGCCAGCCAGATGCCGTCGCGCAGCGCACGTTCGGCCAGCGCGTTGGCACCGGCGTCGCCACCGTCGGCCGGCAGGCGGGCCCACAGAAACAGGCCGGCGCGCGGCTCTGCGTAGACCTGCATGCCATGATCGGACAAGCGCCGCGCCACCTTGACATGCGCCAGCGCCAGCCGCTCCCGCAGGCCGGCGACATGGGCGCGATAGCGACCTTCGCGCAAGACCTCATGGACGACGCGCTCCATGATCTCCGGCGAGGTCAATCCCACCGCCATCTTGGTGCGCGCCATGTCGCGCACCACGTCGGGGTGGGCGATCGCATAGCCGACGCGCACCGATGGACTGATCACCTTGGAATAGCCGCTCAGGTAGACCACCCGGCGCAGGCCGTCCAGCGCGGCCAGCACCGGCGCGACACCGGGCGCGAGCTCGCGCGAGATATCGTCCTCGATGATCCAGCAGTCGTGCTGCTCGGCGACGCGCAGCACCTGGTAGGCATTGGCCATCGTCAGGCTGGTACCGGTGGGATTCTGCAATACCGTATTGATGATCATCGCGCGCGGCCGATGCGCTTGTACGGCTTGCTCCAGTTCGGCGATATCCAGTCCTTCCTCCGTGCGCCGCACCGCGACGGCATGCAGACCGGCCAGGCGCACCAGCGCCAGCAGGTTGGCATAGCAGGGCTGTTCGACGATCACGGCATCGCCCGGGCGCAGCAGCGTGCGTATCGCCACGTCCAGCCCGTGCGTCACGCCCTGGGTCAACAGCACCTGCGCGGGTTCCGCCGGCATGCCCAGCGCGGCCGCCTGCGCGGCGATTTCCGCACGCAGCGGCGCATAGCCGTAGGGATGTCCATAACCCGCGATGCGCGCGCCGGGGACGCGGGCGACATGGCGCAATCCCAGGTGCAGGCCCGTTTCGTTCAACCATTCGCCCGGCAGCCAGCCGCAGCCCGACTTCACCGGGATGGAGTGGTCGGCGAATACATCCGATAGCAGCCATTCGGCGCCCGGCGTGGGCGGCTGCCACGGGCGCGGCACGGGCGCCGCGGCGGCGGTGGCGGGCGCACGCGACGCGACCCGGTATCCCGAACCGGGCCGCGCCAGCAGCCAACCCTGCGAGACGAGCCGCGCGTAGGCGCTGGAAACGGTAAAGGTGCTGATCTCGTGCGCGCGCGCGAATTCGCGCACCGACGGCAAGGACATGCCGGGGCCCAGGATGCGCGCCTCGATGGCGCGCACGACCGCATCGACCAGCTGTTGCACCAGGGTCGGCGCGTTCGCACGGTCGCGCAAAGGGCGGAAGTCCAGGGCGGGAAAATCGGTCATCGAGGAATCTGCACAGTTGTTCAGGATGTACCTGTACGGTTCGCTATTTTTGCATGGATTGTCTATTTCCACGGGCGACGCGGAAGTCGAGAATGCCTGTTGATTCCCGCGACGCCGCGTTTCGCCGGGGCCCCTCCCCCGGTAACGCACCCGGCCAGCACAGTCGGCCCGGCGTCAGGCCATTTTCCCTACCGGAGCCCTCATGAACGCGCCGACCACGTCCCCCGATCTGTCCCACCTTTGGATGCCTTTCACGGCCAACCGGCAGTTCAAAGCCAACCCGCGCATGCTGGTCGGCGCCAAGGGCATGTACTACACCTCGCTGGACGGCCGCCAGATCCTGGACGGCACGTCGGGCCTATGGTGCGTGAACGCCGGCCACTGCCGCGACGAAATCACCCAGGCGATCGCACAACAGGCCGGCGCGCTGGATTACGCGCCCGGTTTCCAGCTGGGGCATCCCCTGGCGTTCCAGGCAGCCAGCGCGGTGGCGGGCCTGATGCCCCAGGGCCTGGACCGCATCTTCTTTACCAATTCCGGTTCCGAATCCGTGGACACCGCGCTGAAGATCGCCCTGGCCTACCACCGCGCCCGCGGCGAAGGCCAGCGTACCCGCCTGATCGGCCGCGAACGCGGCTATCACGGCGTGGGCTTCGGCGGTATTTCGGTGGGCGGCATTTCGCCCAACCGCAAGACGTTCTCCGGCGCCTTGCTGCCGGCGGTGGACCATCTGCCCCACACCCACAACCTGGAACAGAATGCCTTTTCCAAGGGCCAGCCGGCCTGGGGCGCGCATCTGGCGGACGAGCTCGAACGCATCCTGGCGCTGCACGACCCGTCCACCGTCGCCGCCGTGATCGTCGAGCCCATGGCCGGGTCGACCGGCGTGCTGGTGCCGCCCAAGGGCTATCTGGAACGCCTGCGCGAGATCACCAGCAAGCACGGCATCCTGCTGATCTTCGACGAGGTCATCACGGGCTACGGGCGGCTGGGCGCGGCCACCGCGGCCGAGTTCTTCGGCGTCACGCCCGACCTGATCACCATGGCCAAGGGCGTGAGCAACGCCGCGGTGCCTTGCGGGGCGGTCGCGGTCAAGCGCGACGTGCACGACGCCATCGTCGATGCCGGCCCGGCCGGTATCGAGTTCTTCCACGGCTATACCTACTCGGCACATCCCCTGGCATCGGCGGCCGTACTGGCCACCCTGGACATCTACCGCCGGGATAACCTGTTCGCCCGCGCCCGCGAGCTGGCTCCGGCCTTCGAGCGCGCGGCCCACGCCCTGAACGGCACCAAGCACGTGATCGACGTGCGCAACATCGGCCTGGTCGCGGGCATCGAGCTGGCACCGCGCCCCGGCGCGCCAGGCGCGCGCGCGGCGGAGGCCTTCCAGCGCTGCTTCGATACCGGCCTGCTGGTACGCTACACCGGGGACATCCTGGCGGTCTCGCCGCCCTTGATCATCGAAGAGGCGCAGATCGATGAAATCTTCCATACCATCGGCTCGGTGCTGAAGGAAATCGCCTGACCATGACCACCATTTCGCACTACATCAACGGACAAGCCTACGACGGACGCAGCGGACGCTACGGCGACGTGTTCAATCCCGCGCGCGGCGAGATCGCCGCCACGGTGCCGCTGGCCGGCATCGAGGACATCGACCTGGCCGTGGCCGCCGCGCGCGAAGCGTTTCCGGCCTGGTCCGAGACCGCGCCGCTGAAGCGCGCGCGCATCCTGTTCAACTTCAAGGCCTTGCTGGACCGGCACCAGGACGAACTGGCCGAGCTGATCACGCGCGAGCATGGCAAAGTATTCTCCGACGCCA
Organism: Bordetella sp.; assembly: GCF_057362025.1. NCBI lineage: Bacteria > Pseudomonadati > Pseudomonadota > Betaproteobacteria > Burkholderiales > Alcaligenaceae > Bordetella > Bordetella sp. Next base: position 29,653 of record NZ_JBMQQZ010000022.1, read on the forward strand.
AGGGCGAGGTCACGCGGGGCATCGAAGTCGTCGAGTTCGCCTGCGGCATTCCGCATCTGCTGAAGGGCCAATACACCGAACAGATCGGCGGCGGCATCGATAACTGGAGCATGCGCCAGTCGCTGGGCGTGGTGGCCGGCATTACGCCGTTCAACTTTCCGATGATGGTGCCGGCCTGGATGTTCCCGGTCGCGATCGCCTGCGGCAATACCTTCGTGCTGAAGCCGTCGGAGCGCGATCCTTCCGCATCGGTGCGGCTGGCCGAACTGCTGACCGAAGCGGGCCTGCCCCCAGGGGTCTTCAACGTCGTGCATGGCGACAAGCAGGCGGTCGATGCGCTCATCGCCCATCCCGACGTGCAGGCGCTGTCTTTCGTGGGTTCGACGCCGATCGCGCAATACATTTATGCCCAGGGAACCGCTCGCGGCAAGCGCGTGCAGGCGCTGGGCGGGGCGAAGAACCACCTGGTGGTGATGCCCGACGCGGATATGGACCAGGTGACCGACGCGCTGATGGGCGCGGCCTACGGTTCGGCGGGCGAACGCTGCATGGCGATTTCGGTCGCGGTGGCAGTGGGCAACGTGGCGGATACGCTGGTCGAGCGCCTGGCCCCGCGCGTGCGGGCGCTGAAGGTGCTGGATGGAATGGACCCGCAGGCGGAGATGGGACCGCTGGTGACCGCGCAGCATCGCAACAAGGTGCGCGGCTACATCGAGGATGGCATCGCGGCGGGCGCGACGATGGTGGTGGACGGGCGCGACCTTTCGGTACCTGGCAGCGAGAAGGGGTTCTTCCTGGGCGGGACGTTGTTCGACCATGTGAAGCCGACGATGAACATCTACCGGGAAGAGATCTTCGGACCGGTGCTGTGCATCGTGCGCGTGCCCGATTTCGCAGCGGCCGTTAAGCTGATCAACGAGCACGAATTCGCCAATGGGGTGTCGTGCTTTACCTCCGATGGCGGCGTGGCGCGGGCGTTCGCGCGGCAGATCCAGGTGGGGATGGTGGGGATCAACGTGCCCATTCCGGTGCCGATGGCGTGGCATTCCTTCGGCGGGTGGAAGCGGTCGCTGTTCGGTGACCACCACGCCTACGGTGAGGAAGGGGTGCGGTTTTATACGCGCTACAAGAGCGTGATGCAGCGATGGCCCGATAGTATCGGCAAGGGTGCGGAGTTCACCATGCCGGTTGCCAAGTAGCTGTCGGGGGCTGGTTGCAACTGCCGTCCCAGGCTGTTTGCTAGTGCCGGCCCAGGCTTCCCGATCGCTGTCGTGAGTCTGGGTGCTAGTGCCGTCCTGCGGGGGTGAGGCCCGTCCGGGGCGGCCCGGAGTAGCCGGTCCGGCGCCTTCGCGCCGGACTCCCGCGTCGTCATCTTCGTACGGCGGCCGAAGTGGCGGTGGTTTTCTTGCGATTTTTTTGCCCGGCCGTCCTCCCTTCAGATTCCCTCGCGCGGCTCCAACGGGCCGCCCCGGACGGGCCTCACCCCCGCAGGACTCCGAGTTGCCTTAATCACGGGTGCTGCGACGAGCCGGGTTCTTACGCTTCGTGGGTGGCCGATTCCGCCGTTGAAAGATTTGGCGGCGCACGTCGCATCGGGGCCGCCCAGCGCGGCCCCGATACGCCTACGCGGTGGTTGAATGCGACGGGCCGCATGCGAATGGCGGTGGGGATGGCGGCGCGTTCGCCATGCCACGTATCCTTGACCCTCTCGGTTCGATCGGTGCAGACACAAAAATCCGGATGCCCCCCTCGATCGCCATCTCGCCCAAGGCACACGCAGACGTGCGCATGCAACCGCATCCACTCCGGTAGCACGACCATCGCATGAAAGCCCCCGCGGCATGACGCACCGTGTAGTCGATCGCTGGCCGCGCTGGGCGGCCAGCGATCGACGTGCGCTGCAAAATCTTCCTGCGGCAGCATTCACCATCCACGAAGCGCAAGAACCCAG
>NZ_JBMQQZ010000023.1:0-4749 GCF_057362025.1 Bordetella sp.
ACGCCCTTTTCGGCCTCTTCGATCAACGTATCGCGGAAGATCTCCCAGGTCAGGTCCTCGGCCTTGCCGTCGACCTTTTCCAGCGCCTGGTAGATCGGCACGGTACCGGTGGGCACCGGCGAATTGCGCACGATCCATTCGCGCGTTTCGAGGAGATGCTTGCCCGGGGACAGGGCCATCACCGTATCGCCGCCCCAGCGGATCGCCCAGGTCATTTTCTCGACCTCTTCGCCGATGCCGGAGCTGACCGCGGAGTTGCCGATATTGGCGTTGATCTTGACCAGGAAATTACGCCCGATGGCCATGGGCTCCAGCTCGGGGTGGTTGATGTTGGCCGGGATGATGGCGCGGCCGCGCGCCACTTCGTCGCGCACGAATTCCGGCGTGATGGACGATGGGATGGCCGCGCCGAACGACTGGCCCGGATGCTGGCGCAGCATGCGCTTGACCAGCTTGTCGCCTTCCGGGCCGCTGGCGCGCAACGATTCCAGGTATTGCTCGCGGCGCAGGTTCTCGCGGATGGCGACGAATTCCATTTCGGGCGTGACGATGCCGCGGCGCGCGTAATGCATCTGCGTGACGTTCGCGCCGGCCTGGGCGCGGCGGGGCGGACGCTGCAGGTCGAAACGCATGGCCGTCAGCTTGGGGTCGGTCAGCCGCTCGCGGCCGTAGGCGCTCGAGGGGCCGGACAACACCTCGGTGTCCTTGCGTTCTTCTATCCAGCCACGGCGCAGTTCGGGCAGGCCGCGGCGGATGTCGATCTTGACCGTGGGGTCGGTGTAGGGGCCGCTGGTGTCGTAGACCGTCAGCGGCGGGTTCTTTTCGCCGCCGAACATGGTGGGCGTGTCGTGCTGCTCGATTTCGCGGAACGGCACGCGGATGTCCGGGCGCGAACCCTGCTGATAGACTTTGCGGGATTTGGGCAGCGGGGCTACCGCGGCGGCGTCGACGGCGGCCGTGGCGGCCAGGAATTTCGGGTTGGCGTTCATGGAAGCTCCAAGCGAGGGTTTGGAGCCGAATAGGGTTGGATTCCGGCGGTTTCCGCCGGAACGCTCCCAGCATCGGCATTATCCGTACTGGTACGAAGGGACTCTCTCAACCTCTGGTTCCCGGTGCCGCCATTTCGAAGGAATCCGGCGGAACCGCAGTCGGACCGTGAAGTACCCCTGCGTGCATGCGACAGTATAGACAACATGTCGGGGACCTTACATCTGGAAGCAGTCTGCGTTATGCCCCGCCTTGCGTCCCCTGTACACTTTTTTCGCAACCTCCACCAATAGGAAAAGCTGTTATGCACATCAAATTCCGTACGATCGCACCCGTGGTATTGATGGCTACGGTCCTTCTGGCGGGTTGCCAGACGCCTGGCAACAAGGCCGGTGGTACCGCGTCCACGCAGTCCGGCGGGACCACGGCGCCCGCGGGCGGCACGCCACCCGGTACCGCGCCCGGCAAGCCCGGGCCCTCGACCGCCCCCGTGGCGTCGTCGGTCGGCTTCTACATCGCGCAAACGGAGGCCGCCCCCAACCTCATGGAGGTCAAGCTCAGCGATGCCACGGTTTATGTGCAGCCGCAGCCCGTGCTCACGCGCGCCGACCTGACCGAAGCGGCGGCCCTGGTCGATCGCCAGGGGCAGAATTTCGTCGGCCTGCGCTTCACCCCGGAAGGCGCGCGCAAACTCGCCCAGATCAGTTCGCAGAACGTCGGCAAGCTGCTGGTGCTGGTCATCAATGGTCAATTGGTCGCCGCGCCGCGCATCGCCGAACCGTTGAATCGCGGCGTGCTGGCCTTCGGCGTGGATACCGCGCAAACGGCGACCGAGATCGCGGCCCGCGTGCGCGGCGATGCACCGGCTGCTTCGGGCAGCGGCACGCCGGCGGTACCGCCGGCATCCAACCGGTCCGCCCCCGCGTCGGGTACCGCGGCACCCGCCCGCTGAAGCCCGCGTCCTGGGGCGAACCCCAGGACGCGCGGCAAGCCATCGCGCCCCGGCGTGACGCGCCGCGGCGCGTTTTCTTTTGCGCTACGTGTGAGATGTTTTTACGCGGCCTGCGCGATGTGCTGTTGTCCGTCGTTCGCGATGGGGTCATTCGACCGAGCGCATCCGCCGGGGCAGGTCGGCTACCGGGATCACTCGCCGCGGCGCGTCTTGCCTTTGGATTTGAGCGGCGCGTAGTTGCTGTGGCAGGCCTCGATGAAGGCGGCCACCATGTTTTCCAGATGGCGCTTGTCGCGCGCGGTCAGGGTTTCGTAGCGGCCGCGCGGGATGTGCTGGAAGGGCCAGTCCGCATCCTTGCGGGCGTCGCCGAACATGCCGTGCGCGCCATCTTCCATCAGGGCATAGCGCTGTCCGCCCGTGGGGTTCGCGTAAACGTCGGCGGGGCGTTCCATCGGCCCCTTGCCGGTGTCCAGCCACTGCGCTTCGACACCCAGCGCCGCCGCCAGCTTGAACAGCGCTCTGCTGGATTTGCGTTCGCCGCTTTCGTAGCTGGCGACCGCGCTTTGCGACAGGCCCGCCAGACGCGCCACTTCGGCCTGCGTGTATCCGCGCAGTGAACGAACGTGCCTCAAACGGTCTGAAAATTTCTTCACGGACCGATTGAAGCTTGCACCGTTGCCACGTTGGTGTTTATATAAATCACATTAGTGGTTTTGTCGTGTGCAGGAGAAAGAACATGATGGATTACCGGGACGTCATCGTGCTGCAGGACGCGCGGGCGGTAAGAGACAACCTGGCGCAGGAGTTGTCCAGGCGGGACTTCACGGTGCGCTCCTGCGGCAGCCTGGCCGGCCTTCGGCATCTGTACGCCGCGCAACCTTCGCCCCTGATCGTGCTTACCGGCGAATCGGACGACCTCGCCTGCGACGCGCAAAGCGTCCGCATGGCGGCGCCCACTGCCATTGTCATTGCGCTGGGCACCGCGGCCGACACCGCGTGGCGCATGCACGTCATGGCCGCGGGAGCCGATGCCTGCCACGCGGCATCGATCGATATCGCCGAACTTACCGCCATCCTGATGTCCTGGGGGCGGCAAGCCACGCGCGCCTGCCGCGCGCAACCGCAACGGTCTGGCGACGCTGCCGGGCGGTCCTCCCGTCGTCCCGTGGATCACGTGGAATCCGTGCCACGAGCCGGGCCGGCCCGCGTCGAGGTCGCGCAGGCGCACGCTCAACCGGCGTCCTGCCACGATGGCGGCTCCAGGGGATCCCGGTATCCTCAGGATGCCGCCCATCGGCCGTCTCCCCTCGGCGCCATGCCCCGAGCGGGCAGTCCTGGCGCAGGCTGGAACCTGGATGCAAGCTGCCGTGTGCTCATATGTCCTGGCGGCCGCACCTTATTGCTGACCGTAGCGGAAAACGGCTTTCTCGTGCGTATGGCATCCAGCGAGGCCCAATTGGCTCGCCGCGGACGCCGCGCCTCGACGGGCCAGGATGCGGGGATCGGCGAGCCCCCCGGGCCGGACTTGGACCCGCGCAGCATGGACGTCCTGGTGTCGCGGTTGCGCCGTAAGGCGCGGCTCGCAGGGATCGACCTGCCCCTGTTGGCGGTGCGGGGCTGCGGCTATCTGTTTGCGGAGCCATTGGTGGCAAGTCCGTCATCGTTACCCTCCTCCGTCCCGGTACCCCGCGTTCCCGGCATGCCGCGATCTACGCCAAAACACCTTCCACTCGCGGATCCCGGCGCAAGCATGTTGGCGACACGGCTGCTTGCCGCATGATTGCATCCCATAAAGCACAAATCCCTACCGGCGATATTGCCCGGTAGGGATTTGCAAGGCCGTCCGCTGGCAGATTACTTGGCTGCCTGGACCATATATTCCACGGCGGCCCGGATATCGGCTTCCGACGCGTTGGCCGCGCCGCCCTTGGGCGGCATCGCGCCCTTGCCGGTGATCGCCGTCTTGACCATGGTGTCGAGGCCAGTCTGGATGTATTTGTCCCAGTCGGCCTTGCTACCGAACTTCGGCGCGCCTGCTACCCCGGTGCCATGGCAGGCGAAACAGGTGGTCTTATAGAGCTTTTCGCCCGCGGGGTTCACCGCCGCTTGCTGGGCGGGTGCCGGTGCTGGTGCCTGTGCCTGTGCCTGTGCGGCAGGAGCCGGCTTGGCTGGAGCCGCGGCCGCAGTGGGTGCGGCGGTCGCGGGGGCTGGCGCGGCGGCCTGGCCCTGGTTCGCCGCGGGTTGCGCGGGCGCTTCCGGTTCCTTGAAGTTGCCGCCCGACTTGTTGGCCATGAAAACCACGGCGCGTTCGACTTCGTAGTCGCTCAGCGAGGGGTTGCCACCCTTGGGCGGCATGGCGCCCTTGCCGTGCAGGGCGATGTTGAACATCGCTTCCAGGCCTTCCTTCATACGGGGGGCCCAGGCGGCGTTGTCGCCGACTTTCGGCGCGCCGGCCACACCCGCCGTATGGCAGGACGTACAGACGGAACTGAAAACCTGTTCGCCGGTCTTAAAGACCTTGGGCGCGTTGGCGTCGACCAGGTCGAAACCCGCGACGGGGGCAATGCGCTTGTCGATGGCTTCCGGTGTCAAGGCGTTGGACCCCGCACCGCTGCGGCCGTAGGAGGCCACCATATTGACGAGCATCAGGATGATGATGATCGGCACTAGAAAGGCCAGAACCACCGTGACGATCAACTGCTTCGGGGTCTTGATGAGTGAGGCGTGTTCTTCTACGTGTTCCTGCTCTTTGCTCATAACCTAATCCTGCTGTCGGGTACCGGGGCGCCTGGGGCGGATAAAGTACTACG
>NZ_JBMQQZ010000024.1:0-31926 GCF_057362025.1 Bordetella sp.
GATCACAGAAATAAACGGCCATATTGGTATCCATACTAAAGCTCCTGTGTGCTGACAGTTCTACCCCACGGTCCCATGTCAGGCTTTTCCTCAGTTGAGCAGGAAGCTGGCGCATTTGCCCGGCAAGGGCTCGGGTGACAGTCTCGGCCCGCTTATCTTTGATCCGGCAAAGCACGGTGAAGCGCGTGCTTCTGTCAACGATCGTGGCGATAGCGCTTTGATCTGCTCCCGCAATGAGATCGCCCTCCCAATTGAACCGCCCCGGGAATCGCGGAGGCTGTTTGGTTAAAGTAAAACGGCCTCGTCGGACGGGGGCCCGAGTTGGTTGTAGTAGTTTGCCTCAGCTTCGGCCGGCGGGATATTGCCGATGGATGAGAGCAGGCGTTTATGGTTGAACCAGGCGACCCATTCCAGGGTTGCCAGTTCGACGGATTCCCTGGTTTTCCAGGGCGTGCGGCGATGGATCAGTTCAGCCTTGTACAAACCGTTGATGGTTTCGGCCAGGGCGTTGTCGTAACTGTCGCCACGACTTCCGACCGACGGCTCGATGCCCGCTTCGGCCAGGCGCTCGCTATAGCGGATGCTGACGTACTGCGATCCCCTACTGAGTGGTGGGTCAGAGAACCGTCGTTGCCAGGCTGACGGGCATATAGCGCCTGCTCCAGCGCATCGAGCACGAAGTCTGTCGTCATGGAGTTGCTCACGCGCCAGCCGACGATGCGCCGGGCGTAGACGTCGATGACGAAGGCCACGTACAACCAGCCCTGCCAGGTCGAGACGTAGGTGAAGTCCGAGACCCACAACTGGTTCGGCCGGTCGGCCCGGAACTGCCGGTTGACCCGATCCACTGGCCGGCTGGCGGCATCATCAGGAATGGTCGTTCGCAGCCGCTTGCCTCGTCGCACACCTTGCAGCCCCTGAGCGTGCATCAGGCGTTCGACTGTGCAGCGGGCCACCGCCACGCCTTCTCGGTTCAGTTGCCGCCATACCTTGTCGGCGCCGTAGACGCGATGATTCTCCTGCCAGACATCGCTGGATGTGTGGCAGGAGCCGTTCGTCGCGGCGGGCACGGTCGCTGCGTCTTGACGGATCGCGCAGCCGCGCGGCATGGCGCCGATAGGCCGACGAGGCAATCTGCAACACCTTGCAGATCGGCTCGACCCCGTAGACCTCCCGGTGCCGGTCGATGTAGGTGTTTACGACTTCAGTTTGCGGTCGAGCTCCGCCTGCGCGAAAAAAGCGCTGGCCGTGCGCAGGATGTCGTTGGCGCGGCGCAGTTCTCTGTTCTCCCGCTCCAGGCCTTGACGCGCTCTCGCTCGCTAGTGGTGACACCTTCGCGCTGACCGCTGTCGACCTCGTGGCGCTTGACCCAGGTTAGCAACGTCTGCGCCGAGCAGCCGATCTTGGGCGCGATGGACTCGACCGCCACCCACAGCGACGGATACTCGCCGCGGGACTCCTGCACCAGGCGCACGGCGCGCTCGCGCACTCCCGGGGAAAACTTGTTCGCGTTGTTCTTGCTCATGGCTCACATTCTCTCAAGAGTGAGAACCTCCGCAAAACCCGGGGCGGTTCATGCAATCTTGGCGCAGCCAATCATGCCACCACTACGAATGCGAGCTTACTTGCCCACTCTATGAATCAGAAGGCGATGTTCAGCGCCCCCATCACACCCTGATTCGTCACACCCGACGCGTACTGGCCGTTGTATGAAAGGCTGATGGTCGCGTTACGGGTGATATGAACGCCAAGGCCCAAATCGACCACCGCCTGGTTGCGGGCAATCGGCACACCGGAGATATCGAACGACGACCCGCCAGAGAACGATTCCGACACCGTGGGCTTCACATCGCCCACCGCATAGCGCCAGCCCACCGATCCCTTGGCGAGGACTTCGGTGCCGTTGAACATGAACGTGGTCTTGCCGCGCAGCCCCAGGGTGCTGAAGCCCGTGTTCATGTCCTGGCTGCCAACATGCAGCGCGTCGGCGCCCCCGCTTTCATCGAAGCCTTCGGCGTGCTGGCTCACGTAGGCGACGTTCAGGAACGGCTCCACAGACGAGCGCCCCATGTCGATGCGATATCCCAGCTCGCCGAATATCTGGGCCGTGCCTGCGTTGTAGTTGGAACTCATATGGTCGGCGAATCCCGGTACCGCCATGCTGCGATCCGCGCTGATGTCGTGCCACGTATAGGTCGCCCCCGTCCTGAAGCCCAAGGCACCCCACTGCGTGCCGCCGTACAGGCCGAGGTGGTAGTCGTCGCTCTCCGCAGAGGCGCTACGGCCCCTTACGTTATAGCTGCCATGGCTATATCCGGCCAGCACACCCGCGCGCCAGTTGGCGGCGACCGGCATATCCGCACCGATGAAGAAGCCACCCAAGGAGGTATTCAAGCGGCTGGCATTGCCATCGCTATCGATATGCCCCCAGTTGCCATAGAAACGTGCCCATCCCGTGGGACGCGATGTGCCGCAGCCGGTCGTGCCGGAAATTTGCGCGTTCATGCGGTTATCGCCGTTGGTCGGACAGGTGAACGTGTCCGTAAGCCTGTCGCTGACCGCATCGCGCGTGAAATGGCTGCTCTCCAGCATCGCGCTTTGCACCGATGCATAGACTTCGCCCGACAATTGATCGAGCGCCATGCGTGCGTTGTCGTCCGTTTGCTGATTGAGCACCGGCGCGGCGGCCGCGCTGTTCGGCCCTGTCGAATCCAACCCGCTCGCTACCGCGGCCTGGTTGCCCGTCGTCGCGATGTCCGTGATGGACTTCGTTTGCTTGACTTCCAGATAGGAATTGTTGGCATCCGAGGTGGGCGCCAGACCGTAGAAGGCGGTAAGGGCGGTGTCGCCGGTCACATCGAAGCTGCCGGTTACGCCGTTGGTCGCCGTCAGCACGGTGTACTTTGTTCCAAGCACATAAGGTGCCGCTGTCGTCCTGGTGACGTTCAGGATCGCGCCATCCTGGATCGCCGCCGTGCCCGTGACAGCAATGCGGTCGGATGCGGAAGAGTTCGGATCGACTTCGACCTGGTAGACGCCGCCCTTTTCCTGCGTATAGGCGCCATTGACGTTCAGGGTCCCGATGCTGTTGCCTGGCGCAACGATGCCGCCGGCATGCACGGTGGTCGCGCCGACCGTGCCGTTGCCGATCAGCCTGCCGCCCGAGTTGATCGCGACGGCTGAAATGGTGTTCGAACCACCCACCTGTACCGTGCCGCCGTTGTTGATCGTGAAAGCGGAATTGGTCAGCGCGGCGCCGTCATTGAGTGCCAGGGTGCCGCTATTGTTTACGGTGAAGGTGGAATTGGTAAGCGAAACCGCGCTACCGAGTGCCAACGTTCCTTGCTGCACTGTCCATGGCATCGCTTCGGTCGACGTACCCGTCAAGGTCCACGTGCTGGTTCCCGTCTTCTCGAAAAGTCCGAAACCCTGATATTGGACGCTCGCGCCTATCGTGGAGACATCGAAGCTCGAATTGGTCGTTCCGCCCAACTTAAGCGTGTCCGCCGTGCTGAACGCCACGACATTGCCGGTAATCGTCGAGCCCGCTTGAAGTTCCAACGAGTTCACGCCGCCGATGAACTGAATCGCATTGGCGATCCCGGCCGAGGCAATCCAGTTTTGTCCGCCTGTGATCGCACCCGCATTGATTATCGTGGCGTTTTCTCCCACGACCCCGATACCTCCAACCGGTTTAGGGTAAGCGGTGCCGAGTTGGGTGAACTGTACGGCAGCACCGCCGGTGATCACGCCATCGGATGTGTTGATGAGCGTGCCGCCATTCGCAATCCAGGCGCCTTCACCGCCGGAACCGGCTTGCCCGGACACCCCAACGGTACCGCCCCGGGCGCGTCCCGCGACACCGCCGGTCAGGGATCCCGAGTTGGAAACCGTTCCGTGTCCGCTCAGGATGACCGCGACACCGCCACCGCCGCCGCCGCCGATGGAAGCGCTGGCAGTTCCCCCCGCGCCGCCGATGATCGCAGCGCCCTGTTGAATGGTCACATTGGCAGACGAAAAAACGCCCGCGCCGCCGCCACCGCCACCGCCAGCACCGGTATCACTGACGAGGCTGCCAAAGGCGGCTCCTCCGGCCCCGCCCGTTACCGTGGCGCCGCTTTGCACGAGCAGATCGACGCCACTGGTAACGCCAACCCCCCCACCGCCGCCGCCAGCGCTATTGTCTGTTGCAGTCGCTGCCGCACCGTTGGCCCCTGCACCGCCCGTGATCGAGTGGTCGACGATTGAAATACCTTCGGCACCTGCGCTTCCTGTACTGGCAGGGGCGACCACGGTGGGATCATTGGTGAAACTCACGCCCATTCCGCCGCTGCCGCCAAAACCTGTCGTCAGATTGGTTGCCCCACCGCCACCGCCCTTTCGGGTGGTGCCGGTGAAAGGTCCGTACCCTCCATCAGGTGAGGCGCCATTCACACCGGCCGCGCCACCGCCCAGAGAGTCCGAGCCTGTACGCGTCCCGCCTGTGCCCCCATTGCCCGCCAACGCCGTCGCGGATAGTCCCGCGGCAAGCGCAAGCACCGATACCTTTAAGCGAAAGGTCGGCCGAATGGGACGGACGGTCTGGTCTCGACGGGCATTGGACTTCTTGGCGGGGGGTGGCATTGCAGCTTCTCCTCGGGGCGGTGCCCCAGCTTTTGAATAACGAGGACGAACAGATCCGCGCTACGGCGATGGCGTAGCAACGGCAGTTTTTGAATTTGGGAGGCGTGTCCGGCGCGTTCGCGCTATCGAGCGCGGACAGATGAGGAGACCGCTAGGGCCCGCAGGCTGGATGTCCCTTGACGGCGATGCACTTCGCGTACGACGACCAGATGCAGGGCATATGTTGCGCCAACGGTTGCGGTAGGTTGCATTTTGAAGCCGGATTATTTCCGATCAACGAGGAAAAATGGCGGATTTTAATAATTGTTAACAATTTGCGCTGAGCCGACTTGGATGGGCCAGTCTATGTAGATATCACTACATCATTGCAGCACCTCCTACGTCACCCTATGCTGCCCCCATGGCTACCCTACCCATCCACTGGCTGCTCCTTATCGTCAGCCTGCCGACAGCGGGCGCGACGGCGCGCATGCGGATATGGCGCGCGGTCAAGGCGCTGGGCGCCGTGCCGTTGCGGGATGGCGCATACGTTCTTCCAGCGGACGCGGAGCAAGCGGGGCAATTCAGGGCGCTGGCCGACGAGGCCAGGCAGGACGGCGGGCAGGGGTGGCTGTTGCAGGTGCTCGCGCAAGACCAGGACGAGAGGACTACCTTGCAGGCTCTTTTCGACCGCTCGGAGGACTATGCGGCCTGGCTTTCCGGATTGGCCGAGACACGCCTATCGCTGTCCAAGATCCCGGCCGCGGCGCTTGCCCGCTCGCTACGCCGCCACGAACGTGCCTACGAGACCATTCGCAGGATCGATTTCTTTCCGACCGCAGCGTCCGCAGGCGCGCAAGCGCAATGGCGCGACTTTTCGAATGCCGTGGACGCCATTCTGTCGCCCGGAGAGCCGCATGCGGCCGCCGGCAGTATTCCCAGGCGCGATCCCATGCGCCACCAGGGCCGGGTTTGGGCGACCCGCCGCCATCTTTGGGTGGATCGCGTCGCCTGCGTGTGGCTGATCCAGCGCTTTATCGATCCGGGGGCGCGCTTCCTGTGGCTGGACACCCCCGCCGATTGCCCGGCGGATGCGCTGGGCTTCGACTTCGATGGCGCGACCTTTACCCATGTGGGTGACCGTGTGTCCTTCGAAGTACTGACGGCCAGCTTCGGCCTGGATGGAAACAGGGGCTTGAAACGCCTGGGCGCGATGGTGCATGCGCTGGACGTGGGAGGCGCGATCGTGCCGGAGGCGGCCGGCTTCGAAGCCATGCTGACCGGGGCCCGCAAGCGCCTGGACGACGACGACGCCCTCGTGGCGGAAATCGGCGTGGTGCTGGACTCGCTTTACGCCTGTTTCTCAAATTCGCGGATGGCGTAGGGGCTATGGGCGCCCGCCCCTGTCCCTCGGTTTGACGGAGACTTCAATGAACGCATCCCCACCGGCCGATCCTGCGCCGCCCACAGCGCCGCCGCGGTATACGCTTTGGGAACTGGTCGCCTATTTCGCGCGGCTGGGGACACTGGGTTTTGGCGGCCCCGTGGCGCTGGCCGGCTACATGCACCGCGATCTGGTGGAACGACGCAAGTGGATCGCGGAAGGCGACTACAAGGAAGGCCTGGCGCTGGCGCAACTGGCGCCCGGGCCGCTGGCGGCGCAGTTGGCGATCTATCTGGGATACGTGCATTTCCGCATCGTGGGCGCCACCCTGGTGGGCATCGCCTTCGTGTCGCCTTCCTTCCTTATGGTGGTGGCGCTGGGATGGGCGTACACCCGCTTTGGGGGACTGGATTGGATGAGATCGGTCTTCTATGGCGTCGGCGCCGCGGTGATAGGTATTATCGCCATCAGCGCGTACAAGCTCACCGTCAAAAGCGTAGGCAGGGACAAGCTGCTATGGGCCGTCTACCTGGTGCTTGCGGCGGTGACGGTTGCCACCGAAACGGAAATCGCATGGCTTTTCCTGGCCGCGGGCATCGTCGTGTGGTTCCGGCGGGCGCCGCCCAAATGGCCAAGGCAGGGAAATCTTCATTCCGCCGTGGCCACCGCCCTGCCTGCCGTGGGCGGCACGCTGAACACGATCGACGCATCCTTGTTATGGCAAATCGGCATTTTCTTCGCCAAGGCCGGGGCCTTCGTATTCGGTTCCGGGTTGGCGATCGTGCCATTCCTTTATGGCAGCGTGGTCACGCAGTTCCACTGGCTGAGTGAAAAGCAATTCGTGGATGCGGTGGCGGTTGCCATGATCACGCCCGGACCGGTGGTCATCACCGTGGGCTTTATCGGGTATCTGGTCGCCGGGCTGCCGGGTGCGGTCGTGGCCGCCGGCGCCACGTTTCTCCCGTGCTATCTGTTCACCATCCTGCCGGCGCCGTACTTCAAAAAATACGGCAAGGTGCCCGCCATCCTGGCCTTTGTCGATGGCGTAACGGCCGCCGCAGTGGGCGCCATCACGGGCGCAGTGATCGTGCTGGCGCAACGTTCGATCGTCGATCTTCCAACGCTGCTGCTGGCCGCGACCGCGGCGGCGCTGCTGCTGCGGATCAAGAAGTTGCCGGAGCCGGCGATCGTGGCGGTTGCCGCGGCGATCGGGCTGGCGGTCTATCCCCTGCTGCATTCCACCTGACTTTTCATGGAGGGCTTGATCGGTATATGGACTGAATTGCGCATTACCCAAGGAGACGATCATGAAATGGATTACCCGAGAGCGCCCCAAAATCGACCGTATCGCTTGCCCATGGTTGATTGCCCGATTTATCGATCAGGCACCGGAATTTCTGTACGTGCCCGCAAACGAAGTGCTGCGCACGGCCAGGGAACGGGACGCGATTCCCTACGACATCCCGGGCGCCGAGCTCTCGCACGTCGGAGACCAGTGCAGCTTCGATGCTTTCCTGGCCAAATACAAGCTGGGGCAGGACCACGCCCTGCAAAGATTGTCGGACATCGTGCGCGGAGCCGATACTTCGCGCCTCGATCTGACCCTGCAGTCTGGGGGCCTGTACGCTATCTCGCTGGGCCTGTCAAACATATACCAGGACGACCACCAGATGCTGGAGCACGGGATGGTAATGTACGACGCCCTCTATGCCTGGTGCCGGTCATGCCAGGACGAAACACACCAATGGCCGCCGCGCATCGCCGCTTGATGCGGGCGAGCGCCTGTCATCCGGATAGGTAGCCGCTTTACGCCGCGCGGGCACGTGCGGCTGTACACATCCCCTCCAGGGGGATAGCATAGCAAACATGGATACACCCAATCCCCACCTGCACCACGAAACCGTGGCCAAGCGCCTGAAACGGGCTGAAGGACACTTGCGCAGTGTCGTGCAGATGATCGAAGCGCAACGTCCCTGCCTGGATATCGCACAGCAACTGCATGCCGTCGAGAAGGCCATTACGCAGGCAAAGCGGATACTCATCCAGGACCACATCGACCATTGCCTGGAAGACGTGGTGGGCGACGTGGACAAAGCGCGCCGCCGCACCGTGGACGAGTTCAAGGAAATCACCAAGTACCTGTAGGGCACACCCCAAAGATGCTGTCGTTCACCGAGCTTATCCAGCAAGGCAGCAGCCATGCCTGGCTTTTCATTCCCAGCGCCATCTTGCTGGGTGCCTTGCACGGACTGGAGCCGGGCCACTCCAAGACCATGATGGCGGCTTTTATCGTTGCCATCCGGGGCACGATAGGGCAGGCAGTCCTGCTCGGCGTCAGCGCCACCGTGTCGCACACCCTCATTGTCTGGGGCATCGCCCTGGGCGGTATGTATCTATGGCGAGGCGTCGACGCCGAGGCGCTGGAGCCCTACTTCCAGGTCGCTTCCGCGGTAGTGATCATTGCGATCGCGCTGTGGATGTTCATGCGCACCTTGAAGGAGCAGCGCCTGCGGCACGCGGCCTCGCATGAGCACGATCACCAGGACCATTCTCACGATCACGGACATGATCACAACCACGATCACGCCCACGCCCACGACGAAAGCCGGCGTATCGATACCGGACACGGCGTGGTCGCGCTGCGTATCCATGAAGCCGGCACCCCGCCCCGCTGGCGGCTGACGGTGGAGCGGGGCGCACACTGGCGGGCCGAGGACGTAAGCGTGGAAACGGAAAGGACGGACGGCGCGAAGCAGCGTTTCCGCTTCGCGGCACGCGATGGCTACCTGGAATCTGTGGACGAGATTCGGGAACCCCACCAGTTCATGGCCAGGCTAGTGCTTGCCCACGGCCATCATGCCCACAGCTACGATGTGGCCTTCATCGAGGACGCCCCCAGTCAGCATGACCACATTCATGAAGAAATGCGCGGGCTGGACGTGTCGGGGGGCGAGTACCAGGATGCGCACGCGCTGGCGCACGCCAACGATATCCGGCGCAGGTTCGCGGACCGCAGGGTCACCAACTGGCAGATTCTCGGCTTTGGACTGACCGGCGGACTGATCCCCTGTCCGGCCGCCATCACGGTATTGCTGCTGTGCCTGCAGCTCAAACAGGTATCCCTGGGCGCGGCGCTGGTGCTGTGCTTTTCCGTAGGGCTCGCCCTGACGCTGGTTTCGGTGGGCGTGGCCGCGGCCTGGAGCGTCCGCCACGTGACCAAGCGGTATAGCTGGTTTTCCACCGTCGCAAGCCGGGCGCCCTATCTGTCCAGCCTGCTGATCATCGCGGTCGGGGTTTACGTCGGTATCCATGGATGGATGGGTATCGGCGCGATGGCATAAGCTGCTGGCGCTCGAAGCCTTACTCGCACCAAACCGCCTGACTTCGCGTACATATCGCTTGAGCGGTATGCCGATATCGCTTATGATTCAATAATCATTGAACCATTGAACCAATATGACCGAAGATCAAGCCGTTTCCGCCCTGGCGGCGCTGGCCCATGTGCAGCGTTTGCGCCTGTTTCGCTCATTGGTGGTCGCCGGCCCCCAGGGAATGACGCCCAGCGTCCTGGCCGATCGGTTGGGCGTGGCACGCAATGCGCTGTCGTTTCACCTGAAGGAGCTTGCCCACGCGGGACTGGTGACGACGCAACAACAAGGCCGCAACCTGATCTATCGCGCGGAATTCGGCCACATGACTGGGCTGATGGATTACCTGACCGAAAACTGCTGCCAAGGCGAGGCCTGCATGGTTCCCGACGCCGCGGGGCTATGCCAGGACTGCTGAGCGGGCGCCGCATGAAGCGATCGCGTGTTCGCCCGGGCATCTGCGGACAGCCGCCCGCTCTTTCCCCCCGATAGAACGTTTTCTTCCCTCATAAAACCCCGCATTCCTCCAGGAACATCATGTCCACGGTCTACAACGCGCTGTTCATCTGCACGGGCAATTCCGCCCGCTCCATCCTGGCCGAAGGCCTGCTCAACGGGCTGGGCCAGGGAAGATTCCATGCCTATTCGGCAGGCAGCCATCCCAAGGATTCCGTCCACCCGATGGCGTTGGCTACCCTGGAACGCCTGGGCATGCCCGCGCAGGGCTACCGCAGCAAGAGCTGGGACGAGTTCGTGGGCCCCGAGGCGCCGCGCTTCGATTTCATTTTCACGGTATGCGACAACGCGGCCGGCGAAGTCTGCCCGGTATGGCCGGGCAAACCCATGTCGGCCCACTGGGGCGTGCCCGACCCCGCCGCCGTGGAAGGCAGCGAGGAGGCCAGGCGCAAGGCGTTCAACGAAACCGCGGTGGTATTGAAGCGCCGCATCGAGCTTTTCCTATCGCTGCCGTTGGCGCGCCTGGATGCCATGTCCTTGCAGCGCGAACTGCGCGACATCGGCAAGGCATGAAGGGAAAGCGCATGCCGGCAGAGACTATCGCCCGGGCCGCCCCCGGCCCCATGAGTGTGTTCGAGCGGTATTTGACGGTTTGGGTCTTCCTTTGCATCGTCGCGGGCGTGGCTTTCGGGCAGCTCGCGCCTTCCGTGTCGCGGTCCATCGGCCATTGGGAAATCGCCCGGGTCAATCTGCCCGTAGGCCTGCTGATCTGGATCATGATTATTCCCATGCTGATGAAGGTCGACTTCAGCGCCCTGGGGCAGGTACGACGGCACTGGCGCGGTATCGGCATCACGCTGTTCGTGAATTGGGCAGTCAAGCCGTTCACGATGGCGTTCCTGGGCTGGCTGTTCATCCGGCAGGTTTTCGCACCCTGGCTGCCCGCCGGGCAGCTGGATAGCTATGTCGCCGGATTGATACTGCTGGCTGCCGCCCCGTGCACGGCCATGGTCTTCGTCTGGAGCCGGCTGACAGGCGGAGACCCCTTGTTCACGCTGTCGCAGGTCGCCTTGAACGACACCATCATGGTGTTCGCCTTCGCCCCCATCGTCGGCTTGCTGCTGGGGCTATCGTCCATCACCGTGCCCTGGGACACGCTGCTGACGTCGGTCGGCCTGTACATCATCGTCCCGGTACTCATTGCGCAGGCATGGCGCCGGGCATTGCTGCGTCGCGGCCAATCCGCGCTGGATAGCGCGCTGGGCAGGATAGGTCCTTTATCCGTCGCGGCGTTGCTGCTGACGCTGGTGCTGCTGTTCGCCTTCCAGGGCCAGGCGATTCTGCGACAGCCGCTGGTCATCGCGATGCTGGCGGTACCCATCCTGATCCAGGTCTTCTTCAATTCCGCGCTGGCGTATTGGCTGAATCGCCGGGCTGGAGAAACGCACAGCGTGGCATGCCCTTCCGCGTTGATCGGCGCCAGCAACTTCTTCGAACTGGCAGTCGCGGCGGCCATCAGCCTGTTCGGTTTCCAATCCGGGGCGGCGTTGGCCACCGTCGTGGGAGTTCTTATCGAAGTCCCCGTGATGCTGCTCGTCGTGCGGATCGTCAACCGCACGCGGAGCTGGTACGAGAATGCCTGATCACGTCAATGACCGTCCCTCGGAGCTATCCATGAGCGATACCGTTTTCACGGAAAAGGACGGCCAGGTAGTGGCCGATGAGGAGAACTATCATGCGTGAAGGCATCTCCCTGCCCAACATCGACGAGACGCTGTTCGAAGCGCCGGATGCCGCGCGCCTGCTGTCGCCGCCTGAGCGCGCAAGCCACCCTCCACGGTTCCTGCTGTTGTATGGCTCGGTCCGCGAGCGCTCCTATAGCAGGCTGCTGACCCGGGAAGCCGCGCGCCTGCTGCAGGCGCTGGGCGGCGAGGCAAAGGTCTTCGACCCTTCGGGGTTGCCGCTGCCCGACGATGCGCCCGACACGCATCCCAAGGTCCAGGAACTGCGCGATCTGGTGCAATGGTGCGAGGGTATGGTGTGGACGTCCCCCGAGCGCCACGGTGCGATGAGCGGCATTATGAAAGCGCAGATCGATTGGATTCCATTGACGTTGGGCGCCATCCGCCCCACCCAGGGCAAAACGCTGGCCGTTATGGAGGTCTCGGGCGGATCGCAGTCCTTCAACGCCGTAAATCAGATGCGCGTGCTGGGCCGCTGGATGCGCATGCTGACCATCCCGAACCAGTCATCGGTACCGAAGGCGTTTCTGGAGTTTGACGAGGCAGGCCGCATGAAGCCTTCGAGCTACTATGATCGCGTGGTCGACGTGATGGAAGAACTGATGAAGTTCACTCTGCTGACTCGGGATGTCTCCGGCTACCTGGTGGATCGCTACAGCGAAAGAAAGGAAAATGCCGAGCAGCTATCGAAGCGGGTAAATCAACGGTCCATTTGATTCCGATGCGCCTCTCGAATCGCACCAGCGTGGTGACCGCGCTTGGCACGACCCAGACGCTCGCCTGGGCCTCGTCCTATTACCTGCCGGCCATGCTCAGCGCGCCCATGGCGCGCGACCTGGGCATCGGCGTCCCCACCGTTTTCGCCGCCTTTTCCTTCGCGCTGTTGATATCGGCCCTGCTGGGGCCGTATTCGGGCCAGGCGATCGACCGGTGGGGTGGGCGCCCGGTACTGATGGCCACCAATGTCCTGTTCGCGCTGGGCCTGGGCTGGCTGGGCAATGTCCATTCCACCGTGGAGCTGTTCGCGGCGTGGGCGGTTCTGGGCATAGGGATGGGCAGCGGCCTTTACGAAGCGGCATTTGCCACGCTGGTGCGCCTGTACGGCCAGCAGTCGCGCGGGGCCATCTCCGGCATTACGCTTTTCGCCGGTTTCGCCAGCACGGTGGGTTGGCCCCTGACGAGCTTCCTGCAGGTCGAGTTCGGCTGGCGCGAGGCCTGCCTGGCGTGGGCAGGCCTGCATCTGGTGCTGGCCTTGCCGCTGAATTCCCTGCTGCCCACCCCTGGCGCCGCCGCGCATGCGCCGGCACAGCATACCGCCCCCACGCCGGCATCGCCGGTCACGGCCTGGCCGTCGATCGTCCTGGCCGTCGTGTTCGCCATTACGTGGTTTATCAGCACGGCGTTGGCGGCCCACCTGCCCCGTCTGCTGATGGCGGCGGGCGCGACATTCACGGCCGCCGTGGCCGCCGGCGCGCTGATGGGGCCGGCCCAGGTGGGCGCGCGCATCCTGGAGTTCGGCCTGCTGCGCAAGGTGCATCCCTTGCTCTCGGCGCGCCTCGCCACGCTGACCCATCCGGTGGGCGCAATGCTGCTGCTTCTGTTCGGGGCGCCGCTGGCCTCGGTCTTCGTGGTCCTGCATGGTGCCGGCAACGGCATCCTGACGATCGCCAAGGGCACGCTGCCGCTGGTGCTGTTCGGATCGCACGGATACGGCGCGCGGCAAGGCATGCTGATGGTGCCCGCGCGTATCGCGCAGGCCCTGGCGCCATGGCTGTTCGGCCTTTGCCTGGACCGCTGGGGGGCCGGCGCCTTGTGGGTGTCCACCGGCCTGAGCGTGGTGGGCTTCGGCGCGCTGATCTCGCTCCAGTCGTATACGAACCCGGCGTCGTCGACGCCTTCGGCCGAGACCGCATCTCCCAGGAAGTAAGGCATCGCCGCGGCCTTGATCCAAATCACAACGGGTGCTTGGACCGAGGCCTAAGCTGGACGCTTCGACATCGCGGCTTCCCCTGCCGCGCATCAGCCGCCCCCCTATCCCACCGCCCCGGTCGTCGCGCACGCGCACCGCCGCCCTGGATAACGGGGCCGGCCAACGATTCCAAGGAGCGCTCATGTCCAACACCATGAAAGCCGCGGTCGTCCGTGAGTTCGGCAAACCGCTGGCCATCGAAGAAGTCGCCGTGCCGAAACCGGGGCCGGGCCAGATCCTGGTCAAGATCGCGGCCACCGGCGTCTGCCACACGGACCTGCACGCGGCCGAGGGCGATTGGCCGGTCAAACCCAAGCCGCCCTTCATTCCGGGCCATGAAGGCGTCGGCCACGTCGCCGCCGTCGGTGCCGGCGTCAAGCACGTGAAGGAAGGCGATCGCGTCGGCGTTCCCTGGCTGTACACCGCCTGCGGCCACTGCCGGCACTGCCTGGGCGGCTGGGAAACGCTATGCATGGAACAGCAGAACACCGGCTATTCGGTGAACGGCAGCTTCGCCGAATACGTGGTCGCCGATCCCAACTATGTCGGCCATCTGCCGGACACCGTCTCGTTCGTCGACATCGCCCCCATCCTCTGCGCGGGCGTGACCGTCTACAAGGGCTTGAAGGTGACCGACACCAAGCCCGGCGATTGGGTGGTGATTTCCGGCATCGGCGGCCTCGGCCACCTGGCCGTGCAGTACGCCAAGGCCATGGGCCTGAACGTCCTGGCCGTGGACATCGACGATGCCAAGCTCGACCTTGCCCGCCAGCTTGGCGCCACGCAGGGCGTGAACGCGCGCAAGGAAGATCCCGTGGCATTCGTGAAGAAGCAGATCGGCGGCGCCCAGGGCGTACTGGTGACGGCGGTGTCGCCCAAGGCCTTCGAACAGGCGCTGGGCATGGTGCGCCGGGGCGGCACGGTGTCGCTGAACGGCCTGCCGCCGGGCGATTTCCCCTTGTCCATCTTCGATACCGTGCTCAACGGCATTACCGTGCGCGGCTCCATCGTCGGCACGCGACTGGATCTTCAGGAGGCGCTGGACTTCGCCGGCGAGGGCAAGGTAAAGGCCACCATCGCCACCGACACACTGGAAAACATCAACGATATTTTCGCGCGTATGCATCACGGCGACATCCAGGGACGCATCGTCATCGATTTCCAGCAATAGCGCGGCAGCGCGGAAAATCCGGGGCTTCCACAAAAGGCTTTCCATCATGCGCCGACCCGGTTTATAAAGCCGACGGCCCCGGCGCGCGCGTACCAACGACGCGACGGGCATGCCAGCCTGTCGCGCCGACGACGCCCCCTTTTTTAGGAGGCATGGCGCGACTCCAGCAAGACGGTCCGCGGCAAAAGCCAGATGTCGGCCCGGCCGGTGAATAGGTGTGTGATGGAACGGGAAGGATACCCGGCCGGGAAGGGTGGGACGATCGCGTTGATCTTGTCCGCCTACCTGGGCGATTCGCTGTTTTTGATGACCATAGCCAACAACCTGCGGCGCGCCGGGCGCCGCGTGGTTGTCTTCGGCACTTACGCGCAGGCCTTGGCGGACTGGTATCCCGGGTTCGACATCCGGCCGCTGCCGCGCGAGAACGAGATCGCCGCGCTGGCGGACTTTGACGTCATCGTCCAGATGTCGGCCAAGGGCCCGCTCGCCGGCCTGGACGAACGCTTTGCCCATTTCGTCGCCATCAAGTCATGGCAACGGCGCGATGCCCAGGCGATGGCGGGCGCCAAACACGCCCGCCGCGGCGGCAGTCCGCGCGACGGCGCCCCGTCCAATGGCGTCATGGCCAGCTTCCGTGCCTTCTCGCGGACCCGGCTCGGCCTGGACGACTGGGACGCCGACAGCGGATTGCGGGCGCCCGGCGCACTGCGGTCCCGGTTTCACACGCGCCGGGTGATCATCCACCCGATGTCGACCGAACCGACCCGATGCTGGAAACCCACCCAGTACGCCGCCCTGGCGAGCACGCTGCGCGAGCGAGGCTTCGAACCCATGTTCGTGCTGGCTCCCGCCGAACGCGCGGCGTGGCGCGACCTGCTGGCGCAGCACGGCCTGCCCATACTCGATGCGCCCGATCTGGCCCATACCGCGGCGGCGATCTACGAGTCCGGCTGGTTCATCGGCACCGATTCCGGCATCGGACATCTCGCGTCGGCGTGCGGGGTTCCGACCGTCACCATCGTCGACCGCGTCAGGAACATGAACCGTTGGCGGCCGATATGGGCGCCCGGAACGGTGGTACGCCCGTGGTGGTTGCCGATGCACTGGATGCGCCGCAAGTATTGGCGCGAAGCGACCACGGTCGGGAAGGTGCTGCGCGCCTTCGATACGCTGCGCAAGTGCGCCGATGCGGCCGGGGGAGCGGGATCGAGCCGGGACTCCGGACACGCACTCAATGAGCCGGCTGCGCGGCCGGGACCTTGAACGCACTGACCAGCGTTACCAGGCGGGCGGCCTGCGTATCCAGGTTTTTGGCCGCGGCCGCCGCTTCCTCCACCAGCGCGGCATTGCGCTGCGTCGTCTCGTCCAGCTGCGTGACCGCCACACCGACCTGCGATATGCCTTGTTCCTGTTCATGGGCCGCGGTCCCCATGCCGGAGATCAGGCCCGCCACATGGCGTACCTGTTCGACGGCATCGTTGATCCGCGCTCCCGCCAGGTCGACGATCTCGCTGCCGGCCCTGACCTTCGCCACGCTCTCCTGAACCAGCTCGGCGATCTCGCGCGCGGCTTGCGCCGAACGCTGCGCCAGCGCGCGCACCTCGCTGGCGACGACGGCGAAGCCACGGCCCTGCTCCCCCGCCCGGGCGGCCTCCACGGCCGCGTTAAGGGCCAGGATGTTGGTCTGGAAGGCAATCGAGTCGATGATGCTGATGATGTTGCCGATTTTCGTGGAACTTGCCGTGATGTCGTCCATGGTCTTCACCACGTCCCTGACCGAATCGCCGCCTTTCGCGGCAGCTTCGCTGGCCTTCATGGTCAGGGCAGCGGTCTCCCGCACGGTATCGGCCGTCTGACGCACCGTGGCGGTCATCTGCTCCATCGAAGCTGCCGTCTGCTCCAGGCTCGCGGCCTGCGCTTCCGTACGCCGGCTCAGGTCCTCGTTGCCCGCCGTCATCTGCGCCGCGCCCGCGGAAATGGATACGCTGCTTTGCCGGACCTGGCCCACGATGTCGGCCAGGCTGCGCCGCATTGCCTCCATATTGGCCAGGAGACTCGAGGTGTCGGCCCGCCCGACGCGCACATGCCCGGAAAGATCCCCCTCGGCGATCCTGCGGGCGATTTCCGCGGCATAAGCGGGTTCGCCACCCAACTGGCGCCGGACAGCCCGGATAATGACGATCGCGACCGCGGCGCCGAAGATGGCGGAAAAAATCGCCAATGACGTCATGATCCTCAGTGCCCGCTCGACCACTGTGGCGGCGTCGCCGGCCACCGACAGCGCCTGATCCTGCTGGTAGGCCGCCATCTCGTTCAGGACATTCAGATACGCCGCCTGCACTTCGGGCAATTCCGTCAGGACCATGCGGGTGGCCGCCGCGATATCGTTTCCCGCCGCCGCCTGGGCGACCTTTTCCAGCAGGTTGTCGTAGGCAGGCCGGGCGGCCTGGACCCGCTTGATGAAATCCGCCCCCTGGCTATCGATCACGCGTTCGCCCAATTGCTCGATCGCTGCGCCCGCCTGGCGCGCCAGATCGGCCTGATGCGCCGTCCTGTCCGCCTGCTTGCCCCGGCCGGTATCCAGGATCTCGTCGCGCGCGAGCGCGGACCGTTGGCCGATTCCGTCCTTGATCTGCTGCAGATAGATCAGGTTATCGACTGGGACGTTTGCCAGCAGATTCACATCCCCGGCGATGCCCGTCAGGTAGTGACGGGCCAGAATGGACGCCGAGCAGCCCAGCACCACGACCATCGCGAACCCCGCGCCCAATAGCCGTCCGAATGACACCCGTTTGATCCGCATCCCGCGCCCCGGTTTTGAAATGATTCGCCCACCCTGTAAAGGGCTGCTCCTGTTCCCTAATTCGGCGAAAACGGCGTACCGGTTACACGACGGGCAAATTTATCCAGGAATGGGTATGCGTGCCGGCTGGGTGCGGCAGGCGTCATCCTTCGTCGGTGTCGTCCGGATCCACCCACATATCGGTGATGTGGCCCGCCGCGTCGGTCAGGATGGTGACGCGGCCGGGCTCCCGATCCGCCGACACGGGCCCGGAGGATATCCGCAGGGTGCGGCCGATCAGATCGCCCAGCAGGAAGGTCACGACCGGAGCATGGATCGGTATCGACAGGCTGCCCAGGTCCGTCCTGGAAATCTGGCCGCTGTGCCAGGGCCAGGGTGAATCGTTGCCGCCGCAATCGCCATTCGTGTGCATTGCCGTCGTTTGAGTCATCGTACGCTCCCGGGATGATCGACCCGTCCCGTAGACAGGTCGGGATGGCATGCAGTGTCGCGGCCGCTGCCCCCCAAAGATAGATAGGCATCCGCCCTAGCCCGAACGCGGCATCGCCCCTCCGGGAGGCCGGCCTGTGGCTTCGCCCTAGCCCACTTGGCCGAGGCGCGCGGTTAAGATCGCCCCATGCGCCCATTTCGCCTCTTCGCCGCTGTCATTACCCTTGCCGCCCTTTTCGCGCCGCCGGCCGGCGCGCAGCCGGCCTATGACGGCTATCACCGAGGCGTCTACCTGCGCTTCCTGAACAGCCCGCCAGCCGGCGAACCGCGCGCCGCGCCGCCGACGCTGGCGCTGTCCTTCGGCGGCGAAGCGGTCCATGCCGTCATGGATACCGGGTCCACCGGCATCGTCGTCGCCGCCTCGTCGATACCCAATGTCGACAGCCTGCACACCCTCGGCCCGGGGACACTGAGCTATTCCAGTTCCGGGCGCATCATGCGCGGCCGCTGGGTCGTGACCGCCGCGACCGTCGCCGGGGCCAACGGGGCATCCATCACCACGCGGCCGCTGCCCGTACTGGCGATAGACCGCATCGACTGCTTCCAGAATGCGCGAGACTGCCAGCCCACGGATCATCCTCGCCATGTCGCCATGATAGGCATCGGCTTCGCCCGCGAGGCCGATCATCAGGCGCAAAGCACGCCGGACAAGAATCCTTTCCTGAACCTGCCCGGCATGGGCGACGATCGCCAGCCGGGCACCCTGCGGCGCGGCTACGTGGTCACCCGCGAAGGCGTACATGTGGGACTGACCGCGGCCAATACCCGCGGCGACTACCGCTACGTCAAACTGGCGAAGGCGGCGGACGGCGGGGACTGGTCACCGCTGCCGGCCTGCATCGCGCTCGCGCGCGGCGCGAGCGCCTGCGGCACGGCACTGGTGGACACCGGTGTATCGGTCATGTATTTGACGGTGCCGCCGGACCGGCAAGCCGGGCACATCGACCCGGCCTCCCGGCAAACCCTGGCACCGGGGACGCGGGTAACGATACGCATGGGCGCGGACGGCAGCGCGCACTCACCTGCCTACGGCTTCGCCGCGGGCGACACGGACGACCCCGCCGCGCCGGGCCGCATCGTCCTGGTACAGGGCAAGCAGCGCCCGACGTTCGTCAACACCAGCGTGCATGCGCTGAACGTCTTCGATTACCTGTTCGACGCGGATGCCGGCTATGTCGGATTCCGCCGCGTGCGCTGAAAAAGGCGGCATCGGCCGGCAAAGACTGCACACGGGCGTGGACTGAAGCCCTGTCAGGACTTGTGCTCCGCCTCGGCCGCGGTATGCGCGCCCGCGGTTTCCCGGTCGCGCTCGGCCGCGTCTGCATTGGAAGCATCCGGCTTGGCGGATTTGCCGGCATGCCGCTTCGCGGCCGCCTGCTTCGCTTCCTGTGAATCGAATCGATGCGCCTTTCCCATGGCGTGGGCGGCGCGGCCGCCCTGCGCGGCGATACCCCGCAGCAACTCGGGATCCATCGCGGCGAAGCCTCTCGGCTTGCGGCTGGTTTTGCGTTCCTCGGTCATCATGCGCCCCCTATGGTCAGTAGCGCTGATCAGGCAACGGGCGTGCCCGGCAGGACTCATGCCCGGATTTTTCTGTCCCCAGGGTGCCCGCGCTGCTCTTCCACGCGGCGGCGGCTTCAAGGATCGGCACCGCTTACCGTGTTTGTAGCGCTTGCGGGCACGCGCCGGAACAGGGGCCAGACGGGTGATTCAGCCCTTTGATCGTTACTTAATATGTATATTCCCGTCAGCGTCCGGCCTTGCCCTGAACTGCAAACAAAGGGCCCTGGCAGTCGTATGCAGACGCCGAAGCCGGGTGGACGCGGCGAAGCGGCGCTTACAAATGGTGACGGCGACAGATGGGAAGCCCCGTAGCGAAATGCTACTTTTTCGGCGGGTCGACGGGCTGTATCTCATGCAGCTGGTACGTCGTGGACCCGCACACGAGCTTTGAGGCCACCGCGTTTGCAGTGGCCTCTTTTTTTGGCTCAATGCAATTTGACCCGCGGATGGGTGCGCCGGGTCAGCAGCCGCGCCAGCGCCAGCGAGACTGTGCGTGAAACCCCGAGCACGGCACGGTGATGCAACAGATGCAGGCTGGCGTACATCCAGCGCGCCAACGTGCCGCTGACGAAAAACCCCCGGCCCAGCAACGCCCCCATCAGGCTGCCGACGCCGCGCTCGCGGCCCAGCGCCACCAGCGAGCCGCGGTCTTTGTAGACAAAATCGCCGCGCGGCTCGGGTTTGGCCGCGATGCGAGCGCCAAGCCGGGGCAGCAGATAGCCGGCCTGCTGATGGGCTGCCTGGGCGCGCGCCGGTACGACCCTGCCGTCAGGCCGGGGCGCGGCGGCGCAATCGCCGAAGGCCAGGATATGGGGATCTTCCGTCTGCAGGCGTGCATCCACCTCCAATTGCCCGGCACGGTTGCGTGGCAGGTCCAGCGTACCCAGCACGTCCGGTCCCTTGATTCCCGCGGCCCACATGCAAAGATCGGCCGGGAACGTGCGCCCGTCCTTGGTGTACAGGGCGCTGTCCGTGACTTCGGATACCAGGCAGCCGCTTTCGATGGCGATATCCAGACTCTCCAGCCGCCGTTGCGCAGCGCGCGACAGGCGCTCGGGCAAAGCGGCCAGGATGCGCGGCGCCCCTTCGACGATGCGAATGCGCAGATCCTTGCCCGCGTCGAAATTCGGCAGGCCGTAGGCGGCCACCAGATGGCTGGCTTCCCGCAGTTCCGCCGCCAGTTCGACCCCTGTGGCGCCGCCGCCCACAATGGCGATACGCAGCCGCGCCTCGGGATCGTGAGCCTTGGCCTGGTCGACCTTGACCATGGCCTGCAGCATCGTCAGACGGAATTGTTCGGCCGATTCCGGCGTATCCAGCGTAATCGCATGTTCGCGGGCGCCGGGCGTGCCGAAGAAATTCGACGTGCTGCCCACGGCGATGACCAGGGTGTCGTAGGGAATCTCGCGTTCCGGCAGCAGGGGCGGACCGGCCGGGCCGGGGACGGCACCGACATGCACGACCCGGCGCGCGCGATCCACGCCCTGCATGGCCCCCAGCACGAAGCTGAAGTGCGACAGGCTGGCCAGCATCAGGTAGGACAGCCCTTCCTGCTGCACGTCGACCGTGCCCGCGGCGGCCTCATGCAGGGTGGGTTTCCAGATATGGAGCATGTGACTGTCGATCAGGGTGACGTGCTGTCCGCCGTACCGGCGGCCCAGTCCGGTCGCCAGTTCCAGGCCGCCGGCGCCGCCCCCTACGATGACGACCCGGTGCGGCGGCCGTGCGGCCCGCTCCTGCGCGGGCACACCCGCATCGGTGGTTCCGGGTTGGTCGGGCCGCGCATGCGCGCGCAGCAGTACGGGGGTTTCAGGCATGGGAGCACCTCGGCACGGCCGCTGCCCGTACAGGACAGCGCGGGAACACCGGCCGGCCCCAGGGCCGCCGGACGATCGCCACTGCGCAGCAAACCGTGTTCCATGGGCCGGGCCCGGCCGTCCCCGGGGCCCTGCGCACCCGGGGTCCGCTCCGTCGCTACGGTCGTGCCCGCGGTCCTGGGCGTCGACGGCCCGTGACACGCCGCCGGAATGTCCGCGGTCCCCTTTGGCGTGGCGCGGTCTGCGTCCCCCTAGGGCCGAGTCTGCGGGTCCTGGGCCCCGGCGGTCTGGTCCGGCTTCTTCGTGGTCTCTTCCCAGCCGCCGCCCAGCGCCTTGTACAACGCCACGCGGTTGAGCAGCGCCCCCAGCCCGGCCTGGACCAATTGCAGCTGCGCGTTGTAGTAGGTGATCTGGGCGTTCTGCACCTGCAGGTAGCTGTCCACCCCGCCGTTGTACCGCATGGTCGACAATTCCACGGTACGCACGGAAGACGCTTCCAGGGCGCGCAGCGCGCGTACCTGCGTGCCGAAGGTGGCCTCGCCCGCCAGGCCATCCGAGACTTCCTGGAATGCCTGTTGGATGGACTGCTCGTATTGCGCCACCGCGATGTTGTCGCGCGCCTTGGCCAACGCGAGGTTCGAACGTATGGCGCCGCCGGCGAACAGGGGCGTGGTGATGGAAGGCGAGAAACTCCAGAATCCGTGGCCGCCCTTGAACAGGTCGTCCAGGGACGGGCTGGCCGCCCCCAACAGCCCGGTCAGCGAGATCGTCGGGAAAAACGCCGCGCGTGCCGCGCCGATATTGGCGTTGGCGGAGCGCAGGTTGTTTTCCGCCGCGAGGATGTCGGGACGACGCTCCAGCAAAGCGGACGGCAGGCCGGCGGGGATGGTCGCCAGGACTTGCGCATCGTCGAAAGGCGCGGGCGCCGGCAGGTCCGGCGGCAGCGGCGCGCCGACGAGCAGCACCAGGGCATTGATGGCCTGCGCCTGGGCTCGCGCCAGTTCGGCCAGATTGGCCGACGCGCCATCGAGCAGGGACTTGGCCTGGTTCAGATCCAGTTCGGAGGACACGCCGCCATCGAAGCGGCGCTTGACCAGGTCATACGACGCCTGCCGGGACGCCAGCGTCCTGCGCGTCAGTTCAAGCTGCACGTCGGCCGCGCGCAGGTTCAGATAGGCCTGCGCCACCTCGCCCACCAGTGAAATCTGCACGCTGCGGCGCGCCTGCTCGGTGGCCAGGTATTGCTGGTAGGCCGCTTCGGACAGGCTGCGCAGGCGGCCGAAGACGTCGATCTCGAAGGTGGTCAGCCCCAGGCCGGCCTGGTACTGGCTGCTGATGGACGGAGAATCCGCACCGCCCGGGCGCAGATCGGCCGGCAGATGCTGGCGCGTGCCCTGGATACCGGCGCCGATGCTGGGAAACAGGGCGCCGCGCTGCACGCCCCATTGCGCGCGGGCTTCCTCGACGCGCTGTACCGCCACACGCAGGTCGCGGTTGTTCTGCAAGGACAACGCGACCAGGGCCTGCAGGCGCGGATCGCGGAAGAAATCGCGCCAGCCGATATCGGCCGCGGCCGTGTCGCTGGCCGGCGCCAGCGCAGCGGCCGGTTGCGTGCCGGCCGTAGTCGCCTTGTCGTAGCCGCTGTAGACCAGCTTGGGCTGGTCCGGCCAATCCGCCTGGATGGGCGCGGCGGGCCGCTCGTAGGTCGGCGCCAGCGTGCAGCCGCTGATCGCGGCGGCGACGGCCGCCAGTGCGCTGGTTCTCAGCATGGACGGCGTGCGCATCATTCGCCCTCCCCTTCCGTGGCGGGGTTGGGCGGTGTGCCTTCCCTGGCGCGTTTGGCGGCCTGCTCTTCTTCGAAGGCGCGCTTTTCCGCGCCGAGCAGCCGGGGCTTGGTCTTGAACAGCCCCAGCACCACGACGAAGAAAGTCGGCACGAAAATCACCGCGAAAGGCGTGGCCGCCAGCATGCCGCCCAGCACGCCCAGGCCCACCGCCCGCTGGCTGGCCGCGCCCGCGCCGCTGGCGATGGCCAAGGGAATCACGCCCAGGATGAAGGCGAGCGACGTCATCAGGATGGGCCGGAAACGCAGTCGGGCAGCTTCGATCGCCGCTTCGTAGAGACCGGCGCCGCGCGCGTACTGGTCCTTGGCGAATTCGACGATCAGAATCGCGTTCTTTGCCGCCAGGCCGATCACCGTCACCATGCCGACCTGGAAGTACACGTCGTTGGACATGCCAAGCAAGCCCACCAGGCCCACGGCGCCCAGCATGCCCAGGGGCACGACCAGCATCACCGACAAGGGAATCGCCCAGCTTTCGTAAAGGGCCGCCAGCACCAGGAACACCACCAGCAGCGACAGACCCATCAGGATGGGCGCCTGGCTGCCGGCCTGCTGTTCCTGATAGGACAGGCCGTTCCATTCGTAGCCGAAGCCCGGCGGCAGTTGCGCCATCAGGTGTTCCATTTCCAGCATGGCTTCGCCGCTGGTGTGGCCCGGCGCCGCATCGCCCGAAATCCGGATCGACTCGTAGCTGTTGTAGCGCACGATCTGCACCGGTCCCTGGCCCCACTTCGCCGTGACGAAGCTTGACAGAGGCACCATGCCGCCGCTGCTATTGCGCGCGTTCAGGGTCAGGATGTCTTCCACCTGCATGCGATAGGGCGCGTCCGCCTGCACCCAGACGTTCTGCATGCGGCCGAAGTTGGGGAATTTGTTGATCAGCGCGCTGCCGACCGCAGTCGACACCAACGTCGCCGCTTCGTTGAAATCCACGCCCAGCGCCGCGGCCTTCTGGCGATCGATGGTCAGCGACAACTGCGCGCTGGGACCCAGCCCGGAGATGCGCACCTGCGACAGCACCGGGCTCTTCATGGCCAGCCCCATCAACTGGCCGGTGGCCTCGCCCAGGGCCGCGGAGCCGGCACCGGACCGGTCCTGCAACCGGAAATCGAAGCCGGTTGCGTTGCCCAACGAAGAAATCGCCGGCGGCATCACGGTGAACACCATGGCATCGTGAATGCCCATCAACAGCTTGTTCAATGCGCGGAACGACACCGCCTGCGCCGAATCCGCTCGCGATTTGCGCTCGTCGAAATCCTTCAACGTCGTGAAGGCGATGGCCGCGTTCAAACCGTTGCCGTTGAAGCTGAACCCCTGCACCGCGATGATGTTCTGCACCTGCGGCTGTGCCAGGAAGTACTTCTCCACCTGCTGCAGGACGTCCACCGCGCGATTGGCGCTGGAACCGGACGGCAGCTCGATATTGCTGATCACGTAGCCCTGGTCTTCCTCGGGCAGGAAGGATGACGGCATGCGCCAGTACAGCCAGCCCAGCAGGAGCACCAGCACCAGGTAGATCACCATCATCCGGCCGCCCTTGTGCAGGATGCGCGATACCCAGTTCTGGTAGGCGTGCGTGCCCTTGTCGAAGCGGCGGTTGAACCAGCCGAAAAAGCCGCGTTTTTCCTCGTGGCGGTCATGCGGTACCGGCTTCAGGATGGTCGCGCACAAGGCGGGCGTGAAGCTCAGTGCCAGGAAAGCCGAGAAGAAGATCGACACCGCCATGGCCACGGCGAACTGCCGGTAGATGACCCCCACCGAGCCGCCCATGAAGGCCAGCGGCAGGAACACGCTGACCAGCACCAGCGTAATACCGGTGATCGCGCCGGTGATCTGCGGCATCGCGCGCGCCGTCGCCTCTTTGGGCGACAGCCCTTCGGAGGCCATAATCCGCTCGACGTTTTCCACCACCACGATGGCGTCGTCCACGAGGATGCCGATCGCCAGCACCATCGCGAACATGGTCAGCACGTTGATGGAAAATCCCAGCGCGAGCATGACCGCGAAGGCACCCATCATCGCCACCGGCACGACCAGGGCCGGGATGATGGTGTAGCGGACGTTCTGCAGGAACAGGAACATCACCAGGAACACCAGCACCATCGCTTCGAGCAGCGTCTTGACCACGTCGGAGATGGAGGTCTGCACATACGGCGCGGTGTCGTAGGGAATGTCGTATTTGATGTTGGCGGGGAAGTACTTGGACAACTGCGCCATCTGCTCGCGCACGCCCTTGGCCGTGGCAAGCGCATTGGCGTCCGGCGACAGGATGATGGCGAAGGCAGCCGTCGGCTTGCCGTTCAGGCGGGCGCCGAAGAAGTAGTTATCGGCGCCGATTTCGACACGCGCGACATCGCGTATGCGCACCAGCGAACCGTCGGTATTGGCGCGCAGCACCAGGTTGCCGAAACCTTCGACGGTGGACAACTGGCCGTTGGCGATCACGGTGGCCGTGGTGCGCTGATCCGCCGGGTTGGGCGGGCCACCCATATTGCCGCCGGAAATAAGCACGTTCTGCTGCGCGATGACGCGATTGACGTCCGACATGCTCAGGTTGTAGCCCACCAGCTTCTGCGGATCGACCCAGATGCGCATGGCGCGCGGCGCGGCGAACAACTGGAACTGACCCACGCCGGGCACACGCGACACGGGGTTCTTCACATTGCGAGTGACGTAATCGGCCAGCGCCGTCTGGTCCATCGTGCCATCGGTGGACGACACCGTCACGATCATCAGGAAACCGGTACTGGTTTGCTGGAACTGCAAGCCCTGCTGCGCGACCGCGGCCGGCAACTGGGCCGTCACGTTGGCGACGCGGTTCTGCACGTCGACCTGCGCGAGGTCGGGGTCGCGGCCGGGCGCGAAGGTGGCGGTGATGGTCGACTGTCCGTTCGAGTCGCTGACCGATTCGTAGTACAGCAATCCCTTGGCGCCATTGAGCTGATCCTCGATCAGGCTGGTGACCGAGTCGGCGACCTCTTTGGCCGATGCGCCGGGATAGGTCGCCGTGATCTCGATGGCCGGAGGCGCGACGTTCGGGTACTGCGAAACCGGCATGTTCGGGATCGCCAGCAAACCCGCGAGCAGGATGAACAGCGCGACAACCCAGGCAAAAATCGGTCTATCGATAAAAAATTGCGGCATGAGGGTTGACCCCGAAGACAATACTTATGAAGCAGGGGACTCGGCGCCCCGGCTCGGCGCCCGGCCGGTTACGACTTCTGTTCGGCGGGCGGCTGGGGCGCGGCGGGCTGGGCCGGCTGCTTGTCCGGGGCGGCACCCGCCCCGGACGCCGGCGCCTGTTGCGGCGCGGCCTGCTGCGGGGCGCCGGGCGCGCCGCCTTGGCCGGGGGCCCATTGGGAAACCTTGACAGGCGCGCCCGGACGGACCTTCTGGAAGCCTTCCACGACAACGACGTCGCCGGCTTTCAGTCCGCTGGTCACCACCCAGCGACCATTCAGGGCGTTGCCCGTGGTCACGGTGACCTGGTCGATCTTGCCGTCCTTCACCAGCATCAGGCTCTGCATGCCGTCGGGCGTACGCTGCAGCGCCTGCTGAGGCACCAGCAGGGCCTTGTCGTCGACACCCTGCGTCAGGCGGACGCGCACATACATACCGGGCAACAGCACGGTCTCGGGATTGGGAAACTCCGCGCGCAGGTTTACCTGCCCCGTGGTGGGATCCACGGTAATGCCGGTAAACAGCAATTTGCCCTTGTGCGCATACGTCGAACCGTCCTCCAGCACGACCTCGGCCAAGGCCGCGTTATCGCCGACTTTCTGTAACTGCCCCGAGGCGAAGGCCTTGCGCAGCGCGGCCAGATCGGTGGTGGACTGGGTGAAATCGACGTAGATCGGATCGAGCTGCTGTACCAGCGCCATCTGCGTCGCGGACGTGCCTTCGACCAGCGCGCCTTCTGTCACCAGCGGCTTGCCGATACGTCCGGTGATCGGGGAAGTCACCTTGGTGTACCCCAGGTTGATGGCCGCGTTCTGCAGATTCGCCTTGGCGGCCGCCACCGCGGCGTCGGCCTGCCGGTAACTGGCGACCGCGTTGTCGTACTCCTGCTTGCTGACGGCGTTGGCCTTTACCAGGGGGGCGTAACGATCTGCCAGTGCCTTGGCGCTGAACAGATCGGCCTGCGACTGCTTCAGCTGGGCCGCCGCCTGATCGTAGGCGGCCTGATACGGCGCCGGATCGATCTTGAACAGCAACTGGTTTTCCTTGACGTCGCCGCCCTGCTGGAAAACGATCTTCTGGATGATGCCGGTTACCCGCGCGCGGATCTGCGCGTCCCGCACGGCGTCCACGCGGCCGGGCAGATCGGCCACGCTGGGCGCGCGTTCGGGCTGGACGGTGATGACGCTGACTTGCGGCGGACCGGGATTCAATTGAGGCCGCTCGCCGCAACCCGCCAGGAGAAGCGCCGAGGCGGTGAAGGCCATTAAGGGCATTACTACGCGGCTTGCGTTGCGTCGAAGCGCAAAATGCATGGAATCCTCTCGCCATCGGCATGCAGGGCGATGCCGTTTTGGATGAAGCAGGGACGCGGAAGACGAGGCCTCTGGCAATCTATGCGCCATTTGTGCTATCCCATCTCATCCCTACGGGCCGCGCTAATGTAACGCATTCACCGATTTGGCACCATATTGTGCCTAGTGTGTCGTACGGTTGCGAAAATGCCGGCATCTCCGCCATTGGCGGGGGAAGAGGGCAATTTGCGCTCCACAGAAATTACAAATTCGTACAAAAAAGCCGGGCGGCCGCCCGGCTTACTTGCTGCTGAGTGTGCCGGCCTGGCCGGCGCCGCGGGCGCTCAATCCCGCGTTTGCAGTTCCAGCGATCGGTTGATCCGCAGCGCCAGTAGCGTGCAGGCGACACCGGACAGCAGATAAACGCTGACGGCCGCCAGGCCGAAGCGCGCCGAGAGGCTCAGGGCGACTACCGGCGCGAAGGCCGCGCCGAACAGCCAGGCGAAATCGGCCGTGAACGCCGCGCCCGTATAGCGGAAACGCCGATTGAAATTGGCGGTCACGGTGCCGGAGGCCTGGCCATACGACAGGCCCAGAAGGCAGAAGCCGATCAGGATGAAGGCATCCTGGGCGGCCGTCCCGCCATCCAGCAGCCAGGGCGTGCACAGGCTGAATACGCCGATCAGGCAGGCCAGCGCCCCGAGGGTATTGCGCCGGCCGATATGGTCCGCCAACCAGCCGGAGGCCATGGTGCCCAGGATGCCGAGCACGGCCCCGACCACCTGGACGCTGAGGATGGCGTCGATGGACTGCGTGGACTGCAAGGCGAGCCAGGAGAGCGGGAAGATGGTTACCAGGTGGAACAGCGCATAGCTGGCCAGTGCGGCGAAGGCACCCAGGAAAATGTTGTAACCCTGCTGCCGCATCAGCGTGGTGGCCGGGATGGGTTCCAGTTCCCCTTCCTCCAGGAGCCGGGTGTATTCGTGGGTGACCACCAGGCGCAGCCGGGCGAACAGGGCCACGACGTTGATGGCGAAGGCCACGTAGAAGGGATAGCGCCAGCCCCAGTCGGAAAAGTCGTCCGCGTTCAGGTTGGTATGCAGATACAGGAACAGGCCGCCCGCCAGCAGGAACCCGATGGGCGCGCCCAACTGGCCCAGCATGGCGTACCAGCCGCGCCGCTCGGCCGGCGCGTTAAGGGCCAGCAGCGACGGCAGCCCATCCCAGGCCCCGCCCGTCGCCAGCCCCTGCAGGCAGCGGAAAACGGCAAGCAATATAATGGCGCGTTCGCCCAGGGTGGCATAGTTGGGCAGGAAGGCAATGCCGGCGGTGGCCGTTCCCAGCAGGAACAAGGCGACGGTCAGCTTGGCCGCCCGGCCCCAGCGTCGCTGCATGGCCATGAACAAGGCCGTGCCGAAAGGCCGGGCAATGAAGGCGAAGGAAAATATGACGAAGGCGGCAAGTATGCCTTCGAGTCTCGTGAGGAACGGGAAGAATACCTGCGGGAAGACGAGTACCGAGGCAATCCCGTACACGAAGAAATCGAAATATTCGGACGCTCGGCCAATGACGACGCCGATGGCGATTTCTCCGGGCGCGACCTTGGAATGATCGGCGGTAGTCAACCTGGCGTCGCGCTCGAGCACAGTCGAGGACGCATGGGGGAATCCTGCAGTTATGGACATCTTATTTCCTCGCGATCGTTGCTTCACCGGCGGTCTTTGTCTCTGGAGACCGCTCCCGACTATCGCGCGGGCCTGTTGCTTACCGAAAATTGCCCTCTATCAGGCCCGGCAAGCCTTAGCATGGCATGACTTTCCGCTTGCCGCCATAGGTAGGACAAAATGTCCACTTTCCGCAGTGCGTCAAAAATTGTACATTTCGCGTGATTTTTTCTTTTCATCTTACGCGGTGCTTACACACCCGTCAGGCTTCCGCTCAGTTCCTGTTTAGGCTTTTGTCGCCCGGCATGTCATCCTCCAAGCTCCCCCGCCGACTTATCCTGTTCCCCCTCCTTGCCCTCACCGCCCTTCTTGGCGGGTGTAAGGCGGTGGTTCTGTCCCCGTCCGGCGATATCGCAGTGCAGCAACGCGATCTGATCATCATCTCCACCGTGTTGATGCTGATCATCATCATCCCCGTCATCATCCTGACCCTGGTCTTCGCGTGGCGTTACCGCGCCTCGAACACCAACGCCAAATACGATCCGGAATGGCATCATTCCACGGTGGTCGAACTGGTCGTCTGGTCGGCCCCCCTGCTCATCATCATCGCCCTGGGTGCCCTGACCTGGGTCACCACGCATCGGCTGGACCCATACCGCCCCCTGGATCGCATCGCCGAAGGCCATGAATTGCCGACCAACGTCAAGCCGCTCACCGTCGAAGTAGTGGCCCTGGACTGGAAATGGCTGTTCATCTACCCCGAAGAAGGCCTGGCCACCGTGAACGAGCTGGTCGCGCCGGTCAACCGGCCGATCCAGTTCAAGATCACGTCATCGACGATGATGAACTCCTTCTTCATTCCCGCGCTGGCGGGACAGGTCTATGCCATGGCCGGCATGGAAACCAAGCTGCATGCGGTCATCAACCACGCAGGCGTCTATGAAGGTTTCTCGGCCAACTACAGCGGCGCCGGCTTTTCGGACATGCGCTTCAAGTTCTACGGCATGAACCCCGAAGATTTCGACAACTGGGTCCAGCAGACGCGCGAAGGCGGCGGCGACCTGACCCGCGCGGTCTACCTGAAGCTGGAGCAACCCAGCGAGAAAGAGCCCGTGCACCGCTATGCGAAGGTGGACGCGGACCTGTACGACGCCATCCTGAACCGCTGCGTCGAGTCGAACCGCATGTGCCTGAAAGACATGATGGCCATCGACGAGAAAGGCGGCCTGGGCGAGTCCGGCACGTATAACCTGGCCACCAATGCTTCGACCCGCGTGCGCCTCGGCCTGGCCGAGATGCCCGCCCGCAATTACGTCGGTGCGGTTTGCACGCCCGCCAATCCCTCCGGGACCGGCGTGCTGGACAACCGCGTTCCGCTTTAAGCCGCCCGCCCTTCTTTCCGCCTTGCGCGTCCCGTCACGGGAATCGAGATGTTTGAGAACCTAGACCTGCATAAGCTATTACTTGGCCGCCTATCGCTAGAGGCCATCCCCTACCACGAACCGATCCTGGTGGTGACGTTCATCTTCGTCGCCATCGGCGGCCTCGCGCTGCTGGGCGCGTTGACGTACTTCCGTTGCTGGGGCCCGCTGTGGCGAGACTGGTTCACCAGCATCGACCACAAGAAGATCGGCATCATGTACATCGTGTTGGCGATCGTCATGCTGCTGCGCGGCTTCTCCGACGCGATCATGATGCGGCTGCAGCAGGCCATCGCCTTCGGCGATTCGGCCGGATACCTGCCGCCGCACCACTACGATCAGATCTTTACGGCGCATGGCGTCATCATGATTTTCTTCGTGGCCATGCCCCTGGTCACGGGCCTGATGAACTACGTTGTGCCGCTGCAGATCGGCGCACGCGACGTCGCCTTTCCCTTCCTGAACAACTTCAGCTTCTGGATGACCGTGGGCGGCGCCGTGCTGACGATGACTTCGCTGTTCGTCGGCGAATTCGCGCGCACGGGCTGGCTGGCGTATCCGCCGCTATCGGGCATATTGCAAAGTCCGGATGTGGGGGTGGATTACTACATCTGGGGATTACAGGTGGCCGGCCTGGGGACACTGCTATCGGGTATCAACCTGATGGTCACCATCGTGAAGATGCGCGCCCCCGGCATGGGCATGATGAAGATGCCCATCTTCACCTGGACGGCGCTGTGCACCAACGTCCTGATCGTCGCCGCCTTCCCCATCCTGACCGCGGTGCTGGCCCTGCTGACGCTGGATCGCTACGTCGGCACGAACTTCTTCACGAACGACTTCGGCGGCAACCCGATGATGTACGTGAACCTGATCTGGATCTGGGGCCACCCGGAGGTGTACATCCTGATCCTGCCGGCGTTCGGCGTGTTCTCCGAAGTCGTGTCCACGTATAGCGGCAAGCGCCTGTTCGGCTATGCCTCGATGGTGTACGCGACGGTCGTGATCACCGTGCTGTCGTACCTGGTGTGGCTGCACCACTTCTTCACCATGGGTTCGGGGGCGAGCGTCAACTCGTTCTTCGGCATCACGACAATGATCATCTCCATCCCGACCGGGGCGAAGATCTTCAACTGGCTGTTCACCATGTATCGCGGCCGCA
>NZ_JBMQQZ010000025.1:0-9412 GCF_057362025.1 Bordetella sp.
GATCGTCGCAGCACCCGTGATTAAGGCAAACCGGAGTCCGGCGGGGGTGGTGCCTGTCGGGGCCAGCCCGTTGGAGCCCCGCGAAGGAATCCGAAGGCAGGACGGCCGGGCAAAAAACCCGCAAGAAAACCACCGCCACTTCGGCAGCCGTACGAAGATGACGAAGCGGGAGTCCGGCGCGAAGGCGCCGGACCGGCTCCTCCGGGCTGGCCCCGACAGGCACCCCCCCCGACGGACGGCACTAGCAAACCACCCGCCAACAGCAAAACGATCAACGCACCGGCATCAGCAAACCGCAAACCCCTCACCCCCCAGGCCGAACCCCCGCATCGAACTCCACCTCTTCCAGCGGATACAACGGCCGACTCCGTTTCACGTAAGGAAAAATCGAATAATCCGAAGTCGTTACACCCGGGCTATCGCATTCCACCAGCCCGTCGGAAATCGGCACGAACACCGGCCGGCAATACATCCGCGACTTCAGCAACAGGAACCGCGCCTGCCGCGGATCCTGCCCCACGCTCTCGAACACCGCCAGATCCCAGGGCTCGTGCGTCTGCTCCGACACCACCACCCGCGCATCGCCCAGATCCAGGACTGCCGTGCGTCCCATACTGACCCGCATGCCGGTATAGGTCGGCCCGGTAATCACGTACTCGCCATCCGTGATCGCCAGCACCGTCCCGCTGGCTTGCATCGGCTGCGCATGAATGCCCAGCGACGCCAGCGAACGCTTGTTCCCCAGCGGCAAACTTACCCGCGCGCCCACGCCTGCCTCGACCATCCGGGCGACCGCCTCCGGATCGCACACCACCCCCGCCAGGATGTCCTTCATCCCGCGTGCCAGCGCCGCTTCCAGCACCGCCGTCGTATCGCAGGTACCGCCGGAATTGCAATTGTCCCCGTGGTCGAGCAACAGAATGGGTCGCCGCGCGTCCCGCGCCATCGCTTCCGCCCGTGCCAGGGAATCCGCCAGCGGCTCGCTCCGATATACGAAACCATCGCGTTGCGCCCAGATTCCCGCCGCGATTCTTTCCGCCGCCGCCTCGGCCAGCGCGCGGTCCTTATCGGCCACCACCACCACGCTGATGCAAGGATGGGGAATATCCGCCAGCCCGAAGCCTGCCAGCACGGATGCCGCCGCGATACCGCCGGCTTCTTCCGCCTGGGCCGCCCGCACCGCATCGCGCATCGCGCCGGCATCGGTCGCCGAGCGCAGGGTATGTGTCATCAGCGGCGGACGCCGCCATGCCATCACCGGGTGGAATTCGCCCGCGATCATGCGCCACAGCAGCCGGCCCGCATGGTCACCGGTTTCGTACATGTCCACGTGCGGGTAAGTCTTGAAGCTGACGATCACGTCCGCATTTTCCACCATCCGCGCCGTCACATTGCCGTGCAGGTCCAGCGCCACCGCGATCGGCACGCCAGGCGCCGCTGCGCGCACACGGGCCAGCAGATCCCCTTCGCCGTCATCGCTATTTTGCGCGACCATGGCGCCGTGCAGATCCAGGAAGATAGCGTCGCAACCTGGCACGTCCGCCAGGATACGGGCACACATCCGGTCGTAGGCATCGGCGTGCACCGGTCCGCTGGGATAGGCCCAGGCGGAAAGCGGCGTCACCATGTCCGCGCCATGCGCCTTGGCCAGATCGATGAAGGCGCCCATGGCCGTACGTGCGCCTTCGTTTTCGCGGCGGGCATCGTCGCCGCAGGCGGGGCCGTTGCGGCCGAAGGCCGACCACGGGGTCGGGACCGGCGAAAACGTGTTCGTCTCGTGGTTCATCCGTGCGATCAGGACTTTCATGCGGCGGTCTCCCGGGCGGCGACGCCGGCGGTCTGCAGCATGGCGCGCAGCAGCACATTGCAACCCGCTTCCAGGTGTTCCGGGCTGGCGTCCTCGATCTCGTTGTGGCTGATGCCATCCTTGCACGGCACGAAAATCATCGCGGTCGGCGCGACGCGCGCCAGATAGACGGCATCGTGGCCGGCGCCGCTGACAATGTCCATGGAGGACAGGCCCAGTTCGCGCGCACCATCCTCCAGCGACGCCACCAGTGCCGCATCGAAAGGCTGAGGCGGGAAGTAGACCACTTCCTGCACATCCACGGTGACCCCCGTCCGCGCCGCGCAATAGTCGCGCAGGGCCGCGGCCATGTCGGTCAGGGTGGCGTCGTCGGCCGCGCGCAGGTCCACTGTCAATCGCACGCGCCCCGGGATGACATTGCGCGAATTGGGATAGGTGTCCAGGCAACCTACCGTGCCGCGGGCATGCGGCGCGTGGTCCAGCGCGATGCGGTTGACCTGCTTGACGATGTCGGCGGCGGCCAGCAGCGCGTCGTGGCGCAGCTCCATGGGCGTAGGCCCCGCGTGCGCTTCCATGCCCGTGACGGTGACGTCGAACCAACGCTGTCCGAGCGCGCCGCGCACCAGTCCGATGGTCTTGCCAGTGGCTTCCAGGATGGGACCTTGCTCGATGTGCGCCTCGAAATAGGCGGCCACGGCGCGGCCGCCCACGGCATCGGCGCCGTCGTAGCCGATGGCGCGCAGGGCATCGGCTACGGCCATACCGTCGCGGTCGCGCTGCTCCAGGGCGTGGGCCAGGGTGAAGGCACCGGCGAAGACGCCGGAGCCCATCATGACGGGGACGAAGCGCGATCCTTCCTCGTTGGTCCAGACGGCGACCTCCAGGGGAGCCTCGGTGACGATGTCATGGGCATGGAGGGTGCGCAGGACCTCGATGCCCGCCAGGACGCCGTAGTTGCCATCGAACTTGCCGCCGGTGGGCTGGGTATCGATATGGCTGCCCGTCATGACCGGGGGCAGGTCGCTGCGGCGGCCCGCGCGGCGCATGAAGATATTGCCGATGGCGTCGATGCGCACGGTGCAGCCCAGTTCGCGGGCCCACTGCACGACCAGGTCGCGGCCCTGGCGGTCCAGGTCCGTCAATGCCAGG
Organism: Bordetella sp.; assembly: GCF_057362025.1. Lineage (NCBI taxonomy): Bacteria > Pseudomonadati > Pseudomonadota > Betaproteobacteria > Burkholderiales > Alcaligenaceae > Bordetella > Bordetella sp. Next base: position 2,957 of record NZ_JBMQQZ010000025.1, read on the forward strand.
CGGCACACGCCGCCCTTGTCGGTGGCGCCGATGCGCGCCAGCGCCATCAGCGATTCCCACAGGCGCGCGCCATCGATGCGCGGGAAGGAGGGGATTGCGGGGTCGGACATGTTCGGTTCCTCTAGAAGACGATGCGCCGTGCCGCGGCCATCAAACCCCCACGCCCAGGTAGCGGTCCTTGATCGCGTCATCGGCGGAAAAATCGGCGTTGCTGCCCTCGTACACGATAGCGCCCTGTTCGATGATGTAGTGGCGGTCGGCCAGCTGCGTGCAGACTTCCAGGTTCTGCTCCACCAAAAGGATGGGCACGCCCTGCTGCCGGATCAGCTTGAGCTGCGCGACGATTTCCTCGACGATGACGGGCGCCAGCCCTTCGACCGGCTCGTCCAGCATCAGCAGGCGGGGATGGTTCATCAGCGCGCGGCCGATCGCCAGCATCTGCTGCTCGCCGCCGGACAACTGGGCGCCGCCATTGCGCCGGCGTTCTTTCAGGCGCGGGAAAATGCGGTAGATATCGGCCAGTTGCCAGGGCGAGCGGCGCCGCGCGCCCAGCAGCAGGTTTTCCTCTACGGTCAACAGCCGGAAAATACCGCGATGTTCGGGTACCAGGCACAGGCCCAGGCCCGCCACGCGGTGCGCCGGCAGCCCGCCGGCGGGCGCGCCATCGAAGAGGATCTCCCCGCGCGCCGGGCGCAGCGCGCCCGCTATGGTCTTCAGCGTGGTGGACTTGCCCGCGCCGTTGCGGCCCAGCAGGGTCACCAGTTCACCATCGCCCACGGCCAGGGATACGCCCTGCAAAATATGGCTTTTGCCGTAATAGGCGTGCACGTCGCGCAGTTGCAGCTTCATGCGCGGCCTCCGGTGATCATATTGCCGAGGTAGGCGGCGCGCACGCGCGGGTCGTCGCGGATCGCCGCGGGCGGGCCTTCCACCAGCACCCTGCCCTGCTGCATCACGGTCACGGTATCGGAGATATCCATCACGATATTCATGTTGTGCTCAATCAGCACCACGGTATGGTCCGCGGCCAGGCCGCGGATCAGCGCCTTCATCGAATCCAGGTCATCCACGCCCATGCCGGAAGTGGGCTCGTCCAGGAAGATGGCACGCGGACGCGCCGCCATCGCCATGCCCACTTCCAAACGTCGCTGCTGCCCGTGCGACAGGGACGCCGCGGCGACACCGGCGCGCGGACGCAGCGCCAGGCGGTCCAGCAGGCTGTCGACCAGTTCGTTCAGGGCGGCGTCGCGGCCGGGCCGGTGCCACATGTCGAAGGCGCCGGAGGCGTGCCCGCCCTGTGCCGCAAGGCGCAGGTTCTCACGCACGTCCAGGTTGGCAAACAGGCTGGTCACCTGGAACGAGCGCGCGATGCCGCGCCGCACGCGCACGTTGTCGGGCTCGCGCGTAACGTCGTGGCCATCGAATACGATGCGCCCGCCGCTGACGGGCACGGTGCCGGTCAGGGTGTGGAACAGCGTCGTCTTGCCGGCGCCGTTCGGTCCGATCACCGAGTGCACCGTACCGGGCATCACGCGCAGGTCGACGCCGGCAAGCGCGGTGAATTTTCCGTAGCGTTTGACGATGCCGGTGGCTTCCAGGATGGGGCTGCTCATGGCTGCCTCCCTGGCACGGCAATGCGGGGTTCCGCCGCACGCGGCGCGCGGCGCGTTCCGATCCCGCGGATGCGGCTTCGCGCAGGCCATCCCGGCAACAGCGTATTCATAACCGGTCCTCCTCCGCGTGGGGTGGCGGGACACCGCGCCGGGCATGCCGCAGGCGCTGCCACAATGTCTGCCCCAGGCCCCACAGGCCCTTGTGCATGAACAGGCTGACACCGATCAGCAGCAGGCCCAGCAGCATCAGCCAGCGCGGCCACAGCGTCGACAGCCAGTCCGATACCAGCACGTAGAAAGCCGCGCCCAGCACCGAGGCGAACAGATTGCCGGTGCCGCCGATGACCGTCATGACCAGGATCATCTCGCTGGTGTGGTATTCGATGTTGGACAGCGGCGCGATGCCCGTCATCAAGGCATGGAAGGCGCCTGCCAGCGCGGTCACGGCGCCCGACAGGGCAAAGACGGCCAGCTTCAGCGCGCGCGTATCGTAGCCGACGGCGCGGGCGCGGCCTTCGTTTTCGCGGACGGCCAGCAGCGTGCGGCCGAACACGGAATCCGTCACCCGCTGCAGCAGCCAGAACACCACGAGGAAGCAGATGCCCACCAGCGCGTAGAAGCGCCATGGCGTATCCAGCCGCATCAGCGTCAGGCCGCCCAATGCGAGGGGTGGACGCGGAATGTCCAGCAGGCCGTTGTCGCCGCCGGTCCACGACGGCAGACTGTAGGCCAGGAAATAGAACATCTGCGCGAAGGCCAGCGTCAGCATGACGAAATACGTGCCGCGCTGGCGGATGGCGAACCAGCCCACCAGACCGGCAACCGCGGCCCCGACGACGATGGCGGCCAGCACGGCGGCGGGCAGCGGCAGGCCGGCGCGCGTCATCAGGATGCCCACCGCATAGCTCCCCACGCCGAAAAAGATACCCTGGCCGAAGGAAAGCAGCCCGGTGTAGCCCAGCAGCAGATTGCAGCCCAGCACCGCCAGCGCATACACGAGGACTTCCGTCGCCAGCGTGCCGGAATCCAGCAGGAGCGGCAGCAGCAGCACCGTGGCAGCCGCCAGCAGCGAGCCCGCATGACCACGCAGTGCCCGCGTCATCCTGGCCTCCGCATGCCCGCATGCGCGCGCGACCGCTGCGCCGTCCTGTCCCGCCCGTGCGTATGTCCACTCAAGCGCCGCGTCATCCCGGCCCCGGCATATTCCGGTGACAGCCGCATCATCCTCTCCCCAGCAAGCCGTGCGGACGCAGCAGCAGCACGGCCGCCATCGCCACATAGATCATCAGCCGTGCGCCTTCCGGCCAGAGCGTGCTCATCACGCTTTGCACGATCCCGATCAGCAGGCCGCCCGCCAGCGCGCCGGCGAAGCTGCCCATGCCGCCCACCACCACGATGACGAAGGCCACGCCCAGCGCTTCCAGGCCCATGAAGGGGTCCACCCCCCGGATCGGGGCCGCCAGGGCACCCGCCAGCGCCGCCGTGCCCGCGCCCAGGGCGAACACCAGGCCGAAGACCCGGTACACGTTGATACCGAGCAGGGAGACCATTTCCGCCGATTCGCTGCCCGCGCGCACGGCGCTGCCCAGCCGCGTGCCCTCCAGTACCCACCAGAGCACCAGCGCGAAAACCGCGGTGAAGCCGATGATGAACAACCGGTACTTGGGATAGATGAAGCCGCTCCACATGACCACGCCCTGCAGGATGTCCGGCGTCGCCACGTTGTCGCCCAACGGCCCCCAAACCACAATGACGAGCTCCTGCAGCACCAGTGCCAGCCCGACGGTGATCAGGATGTGGAATTCATGCGGCTGGTCATAGACCCGCCGCAGCAGCGTACGTTCGGCCAGCCAGGCCAGCAGCGCCACCAACAGGGGGACGACGGCCAGCGCCAGCCAGAAATCCAGGCCCCAGGCCACAGCCTGGTAGCAGAAGTAGGCGCCCAGCAGATAGAACGCCCCGTGCGCGAAATTGACGAAGCGCAGCAGGCCGAAAATGATGGACAGCCCCACCGCCAGCAGGAAATACAGCATCCCGATGCCGATGCCGTTGACGACTTGCAGCAGATAGACGTTCATGAATGCGAAGGCAGCCGGGATCTTTACATACTGGAAAGCACGGACGCCCGCCGCGCCGGGCCGTCCCCGCCGGGCGCACCCGCGGCGCCAGGCATCGGAGCGTCATTCATCAGAGCTTGCAGCCGGTCTGCGCCACGGGCAGGAAGGACTGGCCCGAACTGAGGATCTCCGCGTAGTCGTCCTTGTCCTTCATGGCTTTCTTGGCCTTGCCCCGCAGCAGATAGTAGTTCTTCAGCACCTGATGATCCTGCGCGCGGATTTCCTCGTCGCCGGTCAGCCCGGTGTACTTCATGCCTTCCAGTACGGGAATGACCTTGGCGGGATCGTCGGTGCCGGCCTTGACGATGGCGTCGATCAGGATCTTGGCGCAGATATAGGAACCGGCCAGGCTGTAGTTGGGATTGGCCTTGAAGGTGTCCTGGCAGCGCTTGACCAGGTCCTTGTTGCCGGGGCTATCGATGCCATGCCAGTACTGCGCGCCGAAGTACACACCTTCGCAAAGATCCGCGCCCAGCGATTCGAACTGCTCAAGGCCGGAAGCCCACGCCATCAGGATCGTGGTGTTCTGCTTCATGCCGAAGCTGACGGCCTGGCGCAATGCGTCGGAAGACTGCGAGCCGAAGTTCAGCAGCAGCAGGACATCCGGTTTGGCCGCCATGGCATTGGTCAGATAGCCGCTGAATTCCTTTTCCGCCAGCGAGTGATAGCTGTTGCCGACGTGCTCGATACCCTTTTCCTTGAAGATATTCTTGGCCGCGTTCAAGAGACCGTCGCCGAACACATACTGCGGCGTGATGGTGTACCAGCGCTTTGCCTTGGGCAGTTTCTCGATGAGCGGACGCACCGTCTGTTCGATCGCGCCGTAGGTGGGCACCGACCAGCGGAAGGTGGACTTATTGCAGTCCGAGCCGGTGATTTCATCCGCGCCGGCCGTGGTGATGAACACGCCGCCGTCTTTCTGCACTTCCTTGCCCATGGCCAGGGCTTCCGACGACAGGATGCCGCCGGCGAAGTAGCGCGCATGCTTCTGCTGCGCCAGTTCCTGCACCTTGCGCACCGCGGTGGCGGGCTTGCCTTCGGTATCCAGCGTCGTATAGGCCAGCGGACGGCCGAGGATCTTGCCGTACTGCTGGACGACCAGCTTCATGCCCAGGTCCGCATACTTGCCGTTGGCAGCGAACGGCCCGGACATGGGAACGGGACATCCGAGCTGGATCTCCTGGGCCGCTTGCGCATAGGCGTTGCGCAGCGAGAGGGATCCGGGCAGGGCCGACAGGGCGGCGAGTTTCAACAGGTGGCGACGGTTCAAGGTTTTCCCCTTATTTATCATGATAAATAGGATGAACTGATAATATGAGGCCGCGATATTCCGCGTCAACACGGCAGGGCACGGAACGGGGCCGTATTTTCCCTAGGGTGTGCCAGCAACGCGCAGGCCGTTTCAACGGATCCGTCCAGCCGAACCACAAGGGGAGACTCCTCGCATGCCCCGCGAATCCGCCGCCCGGGCACCCGCCGCGCCGGGCAGGGCCAAGCGCGCCGACCTGGTCGCAGAAGAAATCAAGCGGCTGATCACCGAACGCGACCTGCGGCCCGGCGACAAGCTGCCGCGCGAAAACGAATTGCAGCAGTTGTTCGCCGTCAGCAAAAGCACGATGCGGGAAGCCTTGAAATCGCTGGAGGTGCAGGGCCTGGTCACGATCAGCACCGGCCCGACCGGCGGCGGCCGCATCGTGGAGGTCACGCTGGACCGCACCTTCCAGTTGATGCAGAACTATCTGTTCTTCAAGGAAGTCACGATCGACGACATCTACACGGTGCGCAAGCTATTGGAGCCGGAACTGGCGGCGGGGGCCGTACCCTATCTGACAGAGGCGGACTTCGAGGCGTTGAGCCATAGCATCGAATGCTGCGATCCTTCATCGGGCAAGACGGCAGATGTGGTGGCGCAACGCAAGGAAGATTTGAATTTCCACGACATCCTGGCGCTGGCCAATCCGAATCCTTTCCTGCGGTTTACCTGCCAGTTGATCAACGAAATGCTGCGCCAGCTGACGGTATTCGAGAACGATACGCCGACGCGTACGCAGCGGCGCTTCGGCGAAGCGAATGTGCGCGTGCACCAGGACATCGTGGACGCGGCGCGGGCGGGCGATGCGGACAACGTCAGGCGGTTGATGGCGGAACATATGGTCGAGGCGTCGGGGTTCGTCAAAAAGTTGAACGGAAAGCTGCAGGGGCGGTTGATCCTGGACTCGGAGATGAGCAGGCGCCACGTCGCGGCTCGTCGGCGGTTGTCGCGGCAGACGGTCGGGGAAGCAGACTGACCTGATGCAGATGGGACGGCGATTGCCATGAGGATTTCGGTGGCTTCTTATCGCTGGCGGTTGCTGTGGAGGGTGTGTTCTTCACCTCCGAGGATTTGATTTTCACGTGCGTTGATCGGTGCTGTTGGTGGGTAGTTTGCTGGTGCCGTCCGCCGGGGGTGGTGCCTGTCGAGGCCAGCCCGGAGGAGCCGGTCCAGCGCCTGCGCGCCGGACTTCCGCGTTGTCATCCTCGTACGGCGGCCGAAGTGGCGGTGAGGTTCTTGCGCTTTTTTTGCCCGGCCGTCCTGCCTTCGGATTCCCTCGCGCGGCTCCAACGGGCTGGCCCCGACAGGCACCACCCCCGGCGGACGGCACCAGCAAACTACCCACCAACAGCACCGATCAACGCACGTGAAAATCAAATCCTCGGAGGTGAAGAACACACCCTCCACAGCAACC